>NZ_FOHT01000065.1:0-7447 GCF_900111425.1 Draconibacterium orientale
TGGTCAGTTTGCTCCGGCACGGGGTGGTCAGTTTAAACTGGCGAGGGTGGTCATTTTATTCCGGCATTGGGTGGTCACTTTGACCGTTTTTTCCACGCTCACGGAGAAGATGCTGATTGCCTTTTTTAAGATGTCCCTCTCCATTTTTGCATCCCTAAGCTCTTTTTGCAATCGAGCATTCTCACGTTCCAAGTCTGTCATTTTTGGATTACCATGACCTGGAAAGCTATTCTTATCATATTGTTTAAACTCTTTACGCCAACGGTAAAGTAATGCTCTTTCAATTCCTAATTCTTCTGCAATCTCTGTGGCATTTCCTCGTGCATAAGAAAGTTCTACTGCTTTTTTCTTGAATTCCTTGTCAAACTTTTTTCTCATCTGATTCATAATTATAAGTAAGTAAAAATAGTACTTAACTTACCGTACACTCAAATGTAGCACTTCCAGTGCGCTTAATCGATGTTTTTGTTGATAGCCTGAAACTGGAAGAATTCGGGTTCAGGGTTGACCATACCGAAAACGATCGTCCGGCTTACCACCCTACCAGTAGCTACCCCGTATACAATAATATCTACAAGCAATGCACATGTTCCTGTTCTGGCAAATTCTCAATTTCTTGACAACACCCTTCTCCTCTGTTTTAGGGTAAGGTTTTTTATGTTCGTAAATCGAGAAATCAGACTAAATAGGAGGTTTCCGTTATATACAATATTAATTTACACGCAGTTAAATTATTTTGCTGTAATTTATTTTTTGTAATTTTAGTAAAAATACTAAAATGGAAACTAACCTATTACCCGCGCCCGATGTTCTTTCTGTTCACTGGCTTTGGTTTCAAATATTGCTGGTTGTAACATTTACACTTCACATTATTTTGGTAAATTTAATTTTGGGCGGCAGTTTACTGGCCATCTGGAATCGATTTAAAAAAACGGAAACACCTGTTTTCTCAGGTAAAATTCCAATTTTTGTTGCGCTTACCATTAATTTAGGCGTTCCTCCGTTACTTTTCCTACAAGTTTTATACGGCCATTTGTTTTATACGAGTTCCGTGTTAATGGCAGTGTACTGGATCGCTATCATTCCGATTTTAATATTCGCCTATTACGGAACTTACATTTATGTAAAAAAAGCCGACAAAGCTCCATTATTGGCAACAATAAGTCTATGGACATCAACCATTTTCCTACTATACATTGCTTTTGTATTTGTAATAAACAGCACATTAACTCAACTGCCGGAAGAATGGATATCCTATTTCCAAAATAAAGGTGGAACATTTTTATTACTTAACGAGCCTTCGATTTGGCCGCGTTTTCTTCATTTTATTTTCGCTTCATTAGCAGTTGCAGCAATCGGGAAATCGGTATTTATTCATTTCGCAAAAAAACTTAAACCAGAAGATAAAAAGGTAGCTATTCAGAAAAACCTTAAAATAGCTGCTGTTGCGACATTAATACAAGTTTTTGTGGGTTTTTGGTTTTGGTTGTCAATGCCCGAAGCAGTTTGGAAAATATTCATGGGGGGCCAATTAATTTCGACGCTTTTTATGGTTGCAGGTTGGCTTATTGCCATGGCAATCCTTTATTTTAGTTTCACCGGAAAATTAGTACCCACACTAGTTGCCATCGTTCTTGAAGTAATTGTAATGGTATTAATACGCGAATTCGCCAGAAATGCTTATTTAAAAGGAATCTTTCACCCTTCCGACTTAGCCACTCAATATCAAATTTCTCCACTATTAATTTTCCTAATTATTTTTATTGTCGGATTAGGATTGATTTATTACATGATTCAACTTTCTCAAAAACCTAAAAACTCCAGATTATGAATTATCCTATCTGGCATTTGCCATCGACCGGAGGCAGTTTATTAATTGCCATCATTGCAATTGTTCATGTTGTTATCGCTCATTTAGCCGTAGGAGGTGGACTTTTTTTGGTATTAGCCGAATGGAAAGCCCTTAAAACAAATGATGCCGGATTATTGGCTTATGTGAAATCACATACCTGGTTTTTTCTTTTGTTATCGATGGTTTTTGGAGGAGTAACAGGAGTTGGAATTTGGTTTATAATTTCGCTCGTTACCCCGGGTGCTACATCTCTTTTAATCCATACTTTTGTGTTTGCATGGGCTATTGAGTGGGTATTCTTTATTGGCGAAATTGTTGCCTTGCTCATTTACCATTATCGTTTCGACAAGATGAATTCCGGAAGCCACTTAATTATTGGTTGGCTGTATTTTATTTTTGCCTGGCTGAGTCTGTTTATGATTAACGGAATTCTGGCGTTTATGTTAACTCCCGGAGATTGGCTCACCACAGGCAATTTTTGGGATGGATTATTTAACCCGGGATTTTTACCATCATTGCTTTTCCGAACTGCCATTTCACTCATTTTTGCCGGAGTATTCGGATTGGTAACAGCTTCTTTTTTAAAAGACCAGCAACTTCGAAACCGCATTTTTAAATATTGTGCAAAATGGATGTATTTTCCTTTGGCATTATTGGTGTTAACGGGTATTTATTACACAAAAGTAATCAGTGCTGAGTCGTTCGAAAACCTGTTTCATTTTAATGCCGAAAGCAACTTATTTCGTGATGTACTGCTTTATTCCAGTTTTGCATTATTCGGACTTGGACTTTTTACATTGTTTCGCCTCCCGGCCCTGGCACAAAAAATAGGCGCGTTTATTTTGGTAGCACTTTGTTTTTCGTGGATGGGTGGTTTTGAATACTCAAGAGAAATTGCCCGCAAACCGTATGTAATTTATAACTACATGTATTCCAACGGAATTCTGGTTAAAGAGGCTGAAAACATCAATAAAACCGGTTTTTTGAAACATGCAAAATGGACAGAAATTCAGGAAATTACTAATAAAAACAAACTGGAAGCTGGCTCTGAAATTTTTCGTCTTCAGTGTATGAGTTGCCATACAATTGATGGTTACAATGCCATAAAACCACAAATAAATCGTTTAACCGAACGCGGTTTGGAAGCCCAGCTAACCGGTTTGGGAAAAGTAAATACCTATATGCCTCCGTTTGTTGGAACACCAAACGAAAAAAAAGCACTGGCAGCCTATCTTTTTTATGAATTACTGGGCAAAGAAACTGAAACGGTAAAAGCCTTTCAACCCACAGAGTTTCCTTTGGAGGTGCCTGCTTTTAATTCCGAAAAAAATGAATATGTACTTTTGGTATGGAACGATTTGGGAATGCACTGTGTTTCCGACAACGAAAAATATTTTTCATTCTTACCTCCTGCAAATACTTTTAACGCCCAATTATTTAAGCGAGGAGCAAAACCAGAATTAATAACAAAAAACGTTCGAATTGAATATAATATTGAAAGTGGATTTGAAAATCCGGAGGAACGCTCGATGTTTTGGAAATATTCAAAAGCAATTTTTGGAGTTGATGTTCCGGTTGGGTATGGATTAGCAGGAAAAACAGTAAACGATACAATGGATGCGCACAGCAACCATTTTGCCGCTGAACTCATTCCGGTTATCGCATACCGAAAAGACCAGCTTTATAATCCATTTCCAATGTTCACTTTTAAAGCAGTAGACCAAAAAAGTGGCGAATTACTTGCAGAAACAAAAGCAGTTGCACCCGTTTCAACTGAAATGGGATGTAGAAACTGCCACGAAGGAGGTTGGGCATGGAATGGAATTTCGGGTGTTGCCGACAAAACATCCGAAAATTTATTGGCTGCACACGACAAATACAATAACACTACATTATTAGCTGATGCAAAAAACGGCAATCCCAAACTCTGCCAATCGTGCCATGGCGACCCGGCTCTTGGTGTTCCGGAGAAAGCAGATATTTTAAACTTCTCAACAGCAATACACGGGTTTCATGCCAATTACTTATCAGGAATGGACCATCAGTCTTGTAACCTTTGTCATCCATCGCGGATAGACGGAAATACAACATGTTTCCGTGGACGTCACGCAAAAAACGAAATAAACTGCACCGAATGCCACGGGCGCCTGGAAGACCATGCGCTGGGATTGCTGGCCGGGCAAAGTTCAAAACCTGCAGCCAAAAGGCTTTCTGCCGCATTGGTACCGCATTATGTAGATGATAAAACTACTATCAATCCACGCACTCCATGGGTTATTGAGCCCGACTGCAAATCGTGCCATACCAACTTTAATATTCGGGAAGATGGATATTCAGGAACATCGTTTAACAAATGGGTTAGCGGTTTTGCTGATTTATACCGAAACAGAACCGACGAACAAGGTGTAATGTGCATTGCTTGTCATGGCTCAACTCATGCGGTTTATGGCGCTGAAAATAAATTCGGGAAGCAACGCGACAATATGCAACCGTTGCAATATCAGGGTTTAGCCGGAACAATTGGGACACATGAAAATTGCAGTCTCTGCCATACAAAAAAAATGAATGCAAATGGGCATCATCGTAATCAGATTAAACGAAAAATCAGTGCAGCAATTGTTCACTAAAATATTATTTGCAATACGCTAAATCATACAAGTTGGTAAAATAACAGATCCATAATTGCATTTATCTTTTTCAGGTGCATTATTTTCTGGAAAAACAAAGAAATGACGTGCTATAAAATGCTATTCAAGGCCATCTCGACTACGAAAACAAATTTTTATACTCGAAACCGTTACTGTCACAAACATCAAAATAGTTGGCGGACATGGTTATTTGCGAGGCTTGGAGCTGTTAGTTAACACAAAAGATTGGGCAGTTAAAGAGAAAAACAAAGCATGTTTGAAAGACTTTACCACTACCTCCACAAAGGAGACAAACAAGGTGTTTGCAACGACATTACCGAAGACGCCTGCCAATATGTTCCCCGCAATTTCTTTTTACAAATTTTCAGTAATGTATTTACCCAGCTTGGCGATACGCTGAGCAATCCCAAAACCGTATTAACCTGGTTAATGAGCTATGTAAGCGCGCCGGTGTACCTTATTAGTTTAATTGTGCCGCTGCGCGAATCGGGGTCGATGGTGCCACAGGTGTTTTTTGCGCAATTTATTCGCCAACGCCCCATCCGAAAATGGCTGTGGGTAATCGGTGCTTTGCTGCAATTTTTAACAATCGGAGCCATTGGTATTATTGCCCTTAATTTTAACGGTTTTACTGCCGGATGGCTTATTGTAGCTGCTGTTGTGCTGTTTAGCCTGGCGCGAAGTATGAGCTCGCTTACCTCGAAAGATATTATTGGGAAAACCATCCCCAAAACCCGCCGAGGGCGTATGAAAGGCTATTCTGTATCAGTGTCGGGGGTATTGGTGCTGACGGCAGGTTTGTTTATGTTGTATCAGTCGGAAGAAGATGCCACCATAAACTTTTACACCAATATCATCTTTTTTGCTTCGGCAACCTGGCTGGTGGCAGCGTTTATTTATTCGCGAATTAAGGAATTCCCAGGCCCGGTTAATGACAAATCTCTAACAACGACAGCATTTTTTCAAGTTTTAAATTGCTAAAAACTGAAAAACATTTCAGAGATTTTATCATTGCCCGCACCCTGCTTTTGTGTACCGCCTTGTCGGCCCCGTTTTATGTTGTTTTGGCGCAGGAGCATGTGGGAAAAGAAGCGTACCTGCTCGGCTTGTTTATTATTGCCAAAGGCCTTGCATCGATCTTGAGTTCTCCGATTTGGGGAAGGTATGCCGATAAATCGAGCAAAAACATTATGGCAGTGGCGGTGCTTATTGCGTCTGTTCTGGGCATCTTTATCTTTTTCACCATTTCGTATTTCGATGCCTTGCAAAGTGCAAAATGGCTCTATCCGGTTGTGCTTTTTATTTTAGGTATTGCACACCAGGGCGTTCGTTTGGGCCGCAAAACCTACGTTATCGATATGGCTACCGGAAACGAGCGCACCAGTTACGTGTCGGTTAGTAATACCATTATCGGCATCATTCTTTTGCTGGTGGGTGGGTTAAGCGCCCTGGTTTCGTTGTTGTCGGTTGAAGGCGTAATTTTGCTGCTGTCGGTGTTTGGTTTGGCGGGCGCTTATAAAAGTTACAAACTCCCTAACGTAGAGCAAACATAACAACTGCTGAAGTTGTATTTTAATCTCTTGAAGAATATATTTGTCATCCTAAGATTCTAGCTAAACTTTGCGGAATAATGAAAACAGAGAAGACGAAACAACTGAAATTGATATATTTACTACTGGTAGCAGTACTATTTTTCACTGCCTGCTCCGACGATAATAACGATCCGGTTGATCCAACACCCGATCCCGAAACAAAGGAGCTGATTTCGGCTATGGACCTGTCGCAGTTACCCGAAATTGAATTAACGAATCCTACGTTTTTCGACCTGGAAAACAATGCAAAAGATTTTCTCGACATTGTAAAAGAGAATGGTGTGAACACGGTTCGACTGCGATTGTGGGTTAATCCCGAGAATGAACATTCAGCATTTAACGAGGTGAAAACATTTTCCGGGAAACTAAAAGCGAAAGGTTTCGACATTTGGTTAACCGTTCATTATTCCGATACCTGGGCCGATCCGGGGCAACAAAACAAACCCGAACGCTGGAGCAGCATTTCGTATTCGGCATTAAAAGACAGTGTTTATTCCTACACTCAAAAGATTATAACGGAGATTGCACCTGATTATATTCAGATCGGGAACGAGATAAACAGTGGCTTTTTGCATCCCGAAGGAAACATTCAGGATCAGACTTTCCAATTTCTGGAGTTGATGGAACAGGGAATTCGGGCCGTTCGCGATAACTCTTCGGCCACAAAAATTATAATCCATTATGCAGGGCTCAATAATGCCGACTGGTTTTTTAATGTAGTTCGCAACCTCGATTACGACATGATTGGCTTATCGTACTACCCCATTTGGCATGGCAAAAGTTTAACCAGCCTGAAAACAACCCTGACCAACCTGAGCCAAACCTTTAACAAAGAAATTGTGCTGGCCGAAACTGCTTATCCTTTTACACTGGGGTGGAACGACTGGACCAACAATATTGTGGGACAAGACGACCAGTTGATTCGGCCTGATTACCCGGCCACTGAAACCGGTCAGCAACAGTTTATCGAACGCATAAAACAAATTTCATTCGAGGAAGTGGAAAAAGGCCGTGGCTTTTGTTACTGGGGTGCCGAACTTATTGCCTGGAAAGGCCCGGAAGCCCCCGATGCCTCGCCATGGGAAAACCAGGCTGTTTTTGATTTTAACAACAAAGCACTGCCGGTATTGTCGGTATTTGGGGAGGAATAAGATGAGAAAAAACACTTAGTTACTCAATCCTAAGTTGCCAGTAGGGACATAAAACTCCAGCAAGCTGATGAAGATGTTTGGAGAGGACAAAATAAATTACTTCGCTACGCTGCCAATGACAGAATTAATTTACATTTTGACAATTTACTACTTCCATGTTTAGTTCTTTTGCCAATTTGTTTACTGTTCTCATTTTATTTATCA
>NZ_FOHT01000022.1:0-92514 GCF_900111425.1 Draconibacterium orientale
TACAAAGAACGGTCAAACTGTGCAGGCTTGCTGCTAAGTTCGGTATATCTACTGTCATTACCTCATTATGCCCATTAAAAATGGGTGGACTCTCGGAATGACAGACGACTCAAGAGGCTGGATGGTGGTGGGGATATTCTGGCGGCATAACCGCCAGAATATCCCCACCACCATCTTATAAAATCAGAACTCGCTGTCATTCTGAGCGAAATGCAAAGAAGCGAAAGAATCTTTTTCATTCGCCTATTTTTAATGGACACTAGTGGTTTTACATCGTTTAAATATTAGAAGTATCCGCCTATAAATGTAGTCAATAAAAATTCTATATTTATATCGCCTAAATTAAGAAACTAATGAAAACCAAATCAAAGTCGGTGCTTTTTACAGGGATTACAAGTGGTCTGTCAATAATCTTTCTGTTATCTTTCCTTCAGTTCTTATTCTTAAAAATCAATCCATTTACGGTTCCATCCCTGGCATTATCAATCGTGTTTGGTGGAACAACCGGATTTTTCATTGCGCTTTTGATTAACAAAAACCAGAAAAAAACCAGAAGCATACAGGAAAGTGAAATTAAATTCAGAACACTGATTGATTTGTCGCTCGATGGAATATATGTGGAAAATGAGCGTGGGAAAATTCTGGATTGCAATACAATGGGACACCAGATGTTTGGTTACACCCGCGAAGAAATGTTACAGTTAACGATAAAAGACCTGGTTCCGGATGAATTTGCTGAATTGCTGCCCGATGTAATTCCTGAAGACATGGAAACGGGCGAGGTTTATGTGGAGCGCGAAAACAAAAAAAAGGACGGGACTATTTTCCCAACCGAGATAAACAGCAAGTTTATTAACCTTAACGGGAATAAACGTTTGATCGCTTATGTAAGAGACATTACCGAGCGGAAAAAAGCAGAGAATGAACTGAGAGAGCTTATTGCCTCAAAAAACAAGTTGTTTTCGGTTATCGGGCACGATCTGAGAAGTTTTTACAGCAATATCGTGAGTTTCTCGGACATATTACTTACCGAATCGGGATTGGAAAAAGAGCAAGATCAGGAATTTATTTCGCATATTCAGCAATCGGCAAAACAAGCCGATGAACTGCTTCAGAATATACTCGACTGGGCTTCGCTCGAAACCAACCACATTACATTTACGCCGGTTCTTATACCACTTAATAAAATCATCGGGGAGGTAAGCCTCCATGTTTCGAACAGAGCCGGGTTAAAAGGGGTAAAAATTATTAATCAGGTACCAGACGATCTTTCAATTTATACCGATAAGAAATTCCTTCACCCCATTTTGCGCAACCTGTTGGCCAATGCCATAAAATATTCGTTTAAAAAGGGGAATATTTATGTTGATTGCCAGATAAACGAAAACGGCACACCCGTAATTTCGGTAAAAGACGAAGGAACGGGAATGAGCGCGGAACAATTGAAGAGTATTTTTAAAGAAGGTACTGCCGAATCGCTGCCGGGAACCGGGAACGAAAGAGGAACAGGTCTTGGCCTAAAAATATGCAAAGATTTTACCGAAAAGCTTAAGGGGAAAATTTATGTGAAATCAGCTCCCAAAAAAGGAAGTACCTTTTACGTTGAACTGCCGCAGCCGCAAAAAATAAACGGCGAATAAACTACCTCCTGACAAGCTAACTACGGTGTACACACAATCTTAAATATTCCCATTTTCAAATGATTCTGCAACGATTTTTCGTTCGGGACAAGCTGTCCAATTCTAATCAAATTTAGACGCCGAACGATTTTTTTATTGATCTTTTACCCGGTGCTTTACGTCTTCGTAAACTCAGCCACTCGCACCGGGCTATTGCCTGTCGCCCACTTCGGGACTTTAAGCACCAAGGGTGCATAATCAATAGCCCGGGGGAAGCACCCGCAGGGAGCGCAGCACCGGGGATAGAAGAGAAAAATGAAAAAGGCGCAGCTGCTACCGATTTTTGAAATACAACCCTACCTTGCGCCGCATATTAAAAGTCGATTGTAAAGCAGGCCCCCTAAAATAGTTATGTGTACACCGTAGTGACAAGCTAACGGCTATCAATATGGAATTTAATTAAAAACGATGCAAGCATCGGAGAATAAACTCATTTTGCCCGATACGCTCTGCTATCGGGATTAGTTCGACCATCAAATTACAGTTCGTTTCTCTCCTGTAATTTGATCCTCACTGAATAAATAAGAAAAGGCCTTGTTGTTAAACAAAGCCTTCCTATAAAAATAAAACGTGCTATTCTTTCTTCTTACTTTATTCCGCGAACCTTTTTCTCCCAGTTCCAGGCCGAAAGCAGCGTTTCTTCGGTTCCTTTTTCAGCTTTCCATCCCAGTTCTTCGTTGGCAAAAGTAGTGTCGGCCCAAATTTTTTCGATATCGCCGGCACGACGACCTACAATTTTGTAATTTAGTTTAACGCCTGTTGCTTTTTCAAAACCGTTTACAATTTCCAACACCGACAAACCATTTCCGGTACCGAGGTTAAAAATTTCGTAGTTCTTTTTGTTTTTGCCTCCCAGCAGTCGCTCAATGGCTACCACGTGTGCTTTGGCCAAATCAACCACGTTAATATAATCGCGTACGGCCGATCCGTCAACCGTATCGTAATCGTTGCCAAACACTTTTAGCTCGTCGCGCAAACCGGCGGCTGTTTGGGTAATAAAGGGCACCAGGTTTTGGGGTACACCCAGCGGCAATTCGCCAATCAGTGCAGTCGGATGTGCTCCAATCGGGTTAAAATAGCGCAGTGCAATTCCTTTTAATTGCGGAAAAGCGGCAATGCTGTCGCTTAAAATATCTTCGTTTACACGTTTGGTGTTTCCGTATGGCGACTCGGCATCTTTGCGTGGCGTGTCTTCGGTAACCGGCAAAACATCGGGCTGTCCGTAAACCGTACACGACGATGAGAATACAATATTTGCCACCCCGTATTTCAACTGGCAATCCAGCAGGTTCATCAACGACACCAGGTTGTTGCGGTAGTAAAGCAAGGGTTTTTGTACCGATTCGCCAACGGCTTTCGAGGCTGCAAAATGAATTATTGCCTCAATATCCGAATTACGGCTAAAAAACTCGTCGGTTTTTGCAGCATCCGCCAAATCAAACTGTTCGAACGCCGGTTTTATTCCTGAAATTTTTTCGATGTTATCCAGCACATCGATACTTGAATTTGAAAGGTTGTCAACAATTACAACTTCGTAGCCCGAATTCTGTAATTCAACAACAGTATGCGAACCAATGTACCCGGTTCCGCCTGTAACTAAAATCTTTTTTGCCATTATTTTTACTGATTTGAGCAACAAAAGTAGAAAAAAACGATGCAGAAACCGACACTTCGTTCACTTCCTTGGCAGGCTTTTGTAAAAACTTAATTTTTGGGCAGTTGCAGTTTACTTTATGTTTTGTAATTTTACTGCCTAAATTCATTCAAGTGAGCTTCGGAAAAGAAATATACACACTTCTGCTACAGCACGATATTGTAATCATTCCCGGATTGGGGGCTTTTGTTTCGGAATACCGGCCGGCAGAAATTAGCGATGAGAGCGACGAAATAAAACCTCCGTCGAAAACCATTACGTTTAACGGGCAGCTAAAAAACAACGACGGATTGTTGGTTGGCCATATTGCCGAGAAACTCCACATATCGCATTTTAATGCATTGGTTCGTATTGAAAAAGAACGCGACGAGATGCTTTTTAAACTCGACAAAGGCGACAAGGTTTTTGTTGAAGGAGTGGGCGCACTTTCGTACAACGAACAGGGAGAAATTGTTTTTGAGGCCTCGGAAGAAGAGAATTTACTACTCGATTCGTTTGGCCTTGGCGCCATGTCGATCAGCGAACCACAGCCTGCGGAAACACCGGACGATGAAACGATTGAAACACCGGACGATGAAACGACTGAAACGCAGGAAGAAGAAACAGCGGAAGAGGCAGAAGATGAACCGGAAGTAACAAAACCTGAACCGCAGGAAGAAATCGTTACGGAAGAACCGCTGGTTAAAGAGCCGGAAATTAAAGCAGAAAAACAGGAGGTTCAACCAAAGGAAAAAGAAGCCAAAAAGAGGAAACCATGGTTGTTTCTGCTTATTATTATTCCGTTACTTGCTGTTTCTGTATTTATTTATCTGAAAGGATTTAACCATAGCGAAAGAAACGGCGCAGAAACACAGCTTCCAACAAACAGTGCCGAAGAATTGGCAATTGAACAAGCACCGGCCGCTATTGATACTGCTGCAACAGACTCGGTAACAATAGCCGCAGAAGACTCGACTTTGGCTGCCGATACCACACAAAACATACCCGAACCTGCTGAAATGACGGCTCAGGAGCAGGACTCAATGAAGTACTATCTGGTGGGCGGAAGCTTTTCGGTAAAAGAAAATGCCGATAATTATTTGCACGAATTGCAACAAAAAGGATACGACGCCTTTCACGTTGGGAAAAAAGGTCGTTTCTTTATTGTAGGAATTGCCGGCTACAAAACCTTTAGCGAGGCCGATGCGGCGAAAGTGAAATATATGGAAGACAATCCGGGGTCGGAAGTTTGGGTTTACAGAAAATAAACATTCACACTTCGCTCAAATAATTGTAAATGACTGAAAAAAAAGGAGAGGATAGGTAGAACAAAGCAACAATTTAAGTAATATTGGGTTACTGTTTAACAGTTAATCCTTTAAGAGGAATAAAACAACTCAACGCTTTAAAAACTGTAATTATGAATATAGCGCTCTGGATTATCCAAATTATTATTGCAGCTCTCTTTCTTACTACAGGTTCGCTGAAACTTGTTTTAACTAAAAACAACCTCATAAAAGTTTTTGAATGGATCGAAGATTTTACCGAACAACGACTGCGATTAATAGGTGCCTTCGAAGTGCTGGGTGGATTAGGACTCTTTCTGCCAGGCGTTTATTCTACTCTGGAAATTTTGATTCCGATAGCGGCCATCGGGCTTACTATTATTATGGTTCTGGCCACTTTCCTTCATTCAAAAAGAAAAGAAACAAAAGACCTGATATTTAATATCATCGTTCTGGTTTTGCTTTTGCTTGTTGTTGCCGGTCGATTATTTCTGGTTCGGTTATAGCACACTCCCCTTTTATTCTGCTTCGTTTTTATTGATTATAACGTTCGGCTAAAATTAGCTGTGCGTATAACTATTTATGGTTACGCTGCGTACATAATGAAACCATTTACAACTTAGTAATAACCAAAAAAAAACGAAAATTATGCCTAACAGCGTTTACAAAATTGTTGAGCTGGTTGGAAGCAGCCCTGTATCGTGGGAGCAAGCAGCACAAAATGCCATAAGCATGGCATCAAAATCATTACGCGATTTACGAATTGCAGAAGTGAAGAAAATGGACATTCACATTACCGAAGGTGAAATTGAATGTTATCGTGTTAAACTAAAAGTATCGTTTAAATACGAAGATTAAGCACTTACAGGAAACATTCCCCAAACGTTTTCTGGTATCGCATCTGTAATAATTCCGGGAAAAATTTTCGGGAAATAAATGGTTTTGGCTGTACGCAACATTTAACTCAATTGATAATTTCTGAAGTTCGATTTGTGCATTTTGGCGCAGGCCAACCGGTACATAGCAGCATCAACAAGAAAGATAGTTAAACACCGAACTATTGCCCGCACTCTAACAGGGCAGAAATGGCCTTGAAAACCACTTCATCGGGTAAATCGTTTTGCACAGTTACATATCGAACTTCACCTCCTGCCTTTTCGGTTTGAAAGAGATAGGGCACCGCCAGATAAAGCGCCACCAGATCGTCCCAAAGTTGCAGATGTTCTGCCTGCATTCGCGAAACAATCTCCGGATGTTGGTGCACCCAGACAATCTGTTTGGCGTATTGCGAATTGGTATTTTTAATGGTTTCCAGGTAGGCCTCATCAACATTGTAATGGTCGGTATTGTTCCCAACCACATCCATCAGAAGGTTTTTTTGTTTGAAATATGTATAACTCTCGAGCGAAACCGATTCATTAAAATCGGTTTCAATATATGGATTATTGTACCAAACAATTCGCTCGATCTTTTCTACATATTCCGGATACTTTCCCACAAACTCCGCATACGTTTTAAGCGACCCCAAGGCCACCAACGTTATTTTTTCAGGATAATTTTTAAATACTGACGATATCAAATCTCCGGAACTGATTTTTTGTATTACAGGCTGCGAGTTTTGATTTGCTGCCCACTTGATTTTTTGTGTGTATGCTGCCCAGGGCGGCAATTCTTTCTCCAGGTTTTTATCCAATCCAACCGGAATTTCTTCGCGATGAAATGCCGAGAGCAGATTGTTTACTTTTACAAAAATGGAATCGGGCGCCAGTGTTCCCTGCGAACAGGTGATGGCTAAAACCCGCGTATCATTCTGCGCCAAAAACATTGAAATAGCACGCATGTCGTCAATCGCACCATCGGTATCGATAATTACATGGTATTTCGGTTGGCCCGACTGCGCCGACACAAACGCATTAAAAACAAGGCTGATTAACAACAGTACGAGAATCTTTTTGAACATGGGCAAACGGTTATATTTATTAGCTAATGTATTGAATATTTTGAACATCATCTGCTTTAGAAATATCAGCGCGAAAAGAATTTATATAAAAACAAAAGCTAACGACGCTGATTTAACTGACACGCGCAGATTGGAAACCAAAGAAGCGCAACAAAAAAGCGCTAAGCGGTTTGATCCGCTAAGCGCCTGTATCGAATAGTTGTTTCAAGCTGTGTTTTCAATTCATGGTATCGTACAACAGCGTTTCGTGCTATACTATTTTTATGGTTTCGCCCATAATTTCGAGCACATCGCCTTTTACCAGCTTGGCTCGTTTTCTGAACTCGGGTTCGCCGTTACGAATTACCTCGCCATCTTCGACGATGATTTTTGCGTGGCCGCCCGTTTGTGCAATCCGCAAAAGCTTTAACAGTTTTACCAGTTCAATATGCTCAGTACTCAACTTAAATTCGCGCATTATATTCCAAGTTTTGTTTTGATGGCTGCAGGAATGGCATCTTTGTGTACCATAATTCCGATGGTTTTCAGGCGTACGTAATCTTCGGTCATATGCAGATAACCACCTAAATCGTTGCTATCGGCACCCCACGAATTTTTAGTATAGAAACAATCTTTTCCTTCGGCATCTTTCGATAAACCAACCAGGTGCATCAGGTGATCGTCGGTGGTTGTGCGGTCGTAAAACGTTTTCTGGCGCTCTTTCTGATCCACTTTTCCCTGCAACTTCTTCGGCACATCGGCTTTTCCCCTTTTGTGCACAAAAGTTTCTTCGCTGGTGTCGCCGTCCCAGGCAATACTAAAACCATTGTTCAGCGCATAATACATTACATCCAGCAAATCATCCAGTGGTAAATTATAGTACGATGCATGCGCCCAGTTATCGGGCACTTCAACAACACATTGCTTCCAAAACGGGTGATGACTGAACGAGGTAAGCTCCACATAATCATCCGGATTTATTTCAAATTTATCGCGAAGTTCCGATGGCGAATATTTTTTGCCTTCCAGCTCTACTTTCTCCGGCAACCTGCCCAATTCGCTTTTCAATGCCGACTTGAATCCTTTTAAGTCTGAAACATCAATTTTTCCTCTCTTTTCCTTGTCAATCTTTTCCGTTTCGTCGCGAAGCTCTTTTACCAGCGTCGAATGGTTGTATTTTCCATCCTTTTGTATCCCGGGAAATTCATCGTACAACATTACACCCTGGTCGGCCACAACCTTCAATACATCGTGCGAAAGGCTTCCTTCCCCGAAATTGTTTTTACCATGATAAAGCAGGTACTGAAACGCCTTGTTTTTATAATTGTAATACACAAAAAACATTTCCGACAAATTGGTTTCGGGAAATCCTTGGCGCATAACTTCCGATTCTAAAAAACTGGTGGTAGCAAAACTCCAGCAGGTTCCGGTGCGTCCCTGGCTGATTACCGGTGTATGCTCCACCTCTTTAACAATGGTAAAATCTTCTTTTTCACCCTCTGCATAAACAGCTGACACCATCAGTAGTAACGCTGCTAACATTGACAATAACTTCATAGTACTTATAAATTTTTTAATTCTTCTTTTAACTTTTTGGTCAGGCTCGCAACGATCAGGTCGTACGATTCATCAATCATTTTCTCCATCAGTTTTGATGGAACCGTTCCATTTAGCTCGATGGTATTCCAAAGTTGCTTGTGCAAATGATAACCTTCGTAAATAGCCGGGAACTGCGCCCTGAGTTGAATATTTTTGTCCGGATCATTCTTTAAACTTACCCGGTGATTATCAAGGCCCAGCAAACAAAACATCTTGTTCATCACCTTAAAAACCAACGTGGTTTCATTAAAAGGAAAACTTTCAGTAACTCCTTTTTTTTGCAGGCAATACTCGCGGATCTCTTCAATATTCATACTAGCTAATTTGGAAAGCCTAAAAATAGCAGATTCGGGTTGAAATAAAAATGTTGTGGTGGTTTAATACTGAATGTTTAACTATTATTCCATCATTCACCCCACTGTCTCACTTTGTTCGACATCTCCCCTGGAGGGGAGAACTAAAGAGGGGTGACTTTGAATAAACCTGAATTTTCGCCCCCTTACATGGTTGGATAAAAAGCATCTTTAAAATGCTCCAGCTCGTGGCCTTGCTGAAAGAAAATTACGGTGATAACATCAAATCGGGTATCGAGCTCGCTTTCGTGTTCGATAATGTAAGCATCAGCAGCTTCAACAATGCGCTTTATTTTTGAGTTGGTTACCGCTTCCGACGGATGTTCGTAACGCAACCCCGAGCGGGCTTTCACCTCCACAATAACCAGCTCGTTGCCATCCTGCGCCACAATATCCAGTTCCAAATGCCCGTGGTACCAGTTGGTGGCTTTAATCTCGTAGCCCAGCTTTCGAAGATAATCCTGTGCCAGGCCTTCCGCTATATCACCCAATTCGCGCGTTGATACCATTTTTGTTCAGCGTTTAAAGTTCAGCGTTCAAGGTAAAGGTAAAAAGGCAAAAGTACAAAGGAGAAAGGCAAAAGTTGAGGAGGACTTTACACTACAAATTGAAAATCGGCCACAGCCAAATCCTGACCGTAGCGTAGGGAGCAAAAGTAACAACAAGGCAAAAGTAAAAAGTGTAAAGGAAAAAATAAGGACATGTTTCATTTCTCGCAAAGCCGCGAAGGCGCCAAGCAATATTACAATTTAGCAGTTTTACAATTCTTCGGTTCTCTCATCATCTCAGTGCTCAATCTCTCATCAATCTCCTTTCAATCTAGTTGATTTTACCACAGAGTTACTCCGAGAAGTAAAAGAGTTGCACAGAGGGAAAAAACAAACGGCTTTAAGCTACAATTTATCAATTTTATCCTCTCGCAGTCTCGATTCTCATAATCTCACAGCCTCAGTGCTCAATCTCTCATCAATCTTACTATCAATCTCTTTTCAATCTCAACATCAATCTCCTTTCAATCTCAACCGGGTTCCGCTTTCTGCAACGTCCAATTGCCATTCGCGGCCAAAAGCCAGCGCCAGGTTCTTTTTGTCGTGTCCTCCGGGAAATCCGTAACAAACAGGGTAATCCCTATCTTTTACTGCTTCGGCAAAAATCTCATGAACCGTTTGACCAAAAGGCGATTCATTGTCTTTCATATCGGTAAAATCACCCAAAATAAGGCCGGCCAGATTATCCAGTTTCCCGCTTAATTTCAGCTGGTGTACCATACGATCGGTGTGATACAAAAACTCGTCAATATCTTCCAGGAAAAGGATTTTACCGGCTGTATCAATGTCATATTTTGTACCGTGCAAACTGTTTACGATCGACAAATTCCCGCCAAGCAATTGCCCGGTAGCTGCACCCCGACGATCGAATTCAGTGGCATCCACCTCGTAACTTATCCCCTCTCCTTTTATTAGTTTCATCATCGACATTAAATCTTCGCGCGGTGCGCCTTTGCCATCTAAAAAGTAGCGCGGCATCACTCCGTGAATGGTAGGAACGTTAAGATTATGCAAGCGCGAGTGCAAAATGGTGATATCGCTAAATCCCACCAACCACTTTGGTTTTTTAAGAAATTGGGTAAAATCGAGGCGCTGGATAATACGAACTGTTCCGTAACCGCCACGGGAGCAAATTATGGCGTCGCAATCGGAATCGTCAAGTGCTTCCTGCACATCGGCAGCACGTTGTTCGTCGGTGCCGGCAAACTGGAAATGCCGGGCGAAAACATGTTCGCCAAGCTTTACGGTGTACCCTTGCTCTTCCAGCCAGTTAACAGCGGGCATCACATATTTTTTATCAATTTTTCCGGCAGGTGAAACGATTCGTATTGTTGAGCCGGGTTTTATGGGTTGTAGTGCTATCATAAAATTTGTCAGAAGTTTGAAGTTATTCAAAAATACAAAGTAAATGGTAAAACTGCCTCAACCGGCTAAAATCTCGTACAGCTCTTCCACATCCGCAGCGAAATAATCGGGATTGGCTGCACGCAAATCTTCCTCTTTCCCAAAACCGTAACCCACGGCAATGGTCGATATTTCATTTTCGTTACCGCCTTCAATATCGTAAACGGTATCGCCAACCATTACAATTTCTTCCGACGGCACCAATTGTTGCATCGTCAGCACATCCGCAATAATCTCATTTTTAGTGGCCTTTTTTGCATGATAATCGGCTCCTTTCAACTGAATAATGTAGCGGTCCATTTCAAAATGTTCGATAATTTTACTGGCATACTTTTCCAGTTTCGCAGTGGCCACATACATCCGTTTTCCCTGCGCATCCAACTCGGCCAGCAACTCCATAATTCCGTCGTACGGATCGTTCTGATGCCAGCCATGTTCGCCGTAATATTCACGAAAATACTCCACCGCCAGTTTTGTGTCGCGTTCGCTCATTCCAAACTGCGTGCTAAATCCCCACTGCAACGGAGGGCCGATAAAAGTGTCCAGAATATTTTCGTGGTAGCCGTCAACCTGCATTCGCTCCAACGCATATTTCAACGAATTTTTTATGCCCAGCGTATTGTCGGTTAATGTTCCGTCGAGATCGAAGATAATATGTGAAAATTGTGCCATCGAACTAATTTTTTTACGAAGGTAATAGTTTTAAAATAGCTCTCTGATTTTTGCTATCTTTGCAGCCCTAAAATCAGTTAAAAATGGAATCGCCAGAAATGATAAAATTCGAGGCGTGAGAAATTTTAAAACCGGAGTCTACTGAAGTAAATGAGGATTTTAAAATTTTGAAACAATGAAGAAGTTTGCATTTATCGCGATTCCGCCAAAATAGAATTATGAGTAAGTTCAAACGTACGCTAATAACAACAGCACTGCCTTATGCCAACGGCCCAATTCACATTGGTCACCTTGCCGGAGTTTATGTTCCTGCCGATATTTATGCACGTTACCTCCGCCTGAAAAACGAGGATGTAATTATGATTGGCGGCTCCGACGAACACGGGGTTCCAATTACTTTGAAGGCCAAAAACGAAGGCATTACACCGCAGGATGTGGTTGACAAGTTTCACGGAATCATCAAAGATTCGTTCGAGAAATTTGGCATTTCGTTCGACGTTTACTCACGTACAAGTTCGCCGGTTCATCATGAAACGGCTGCTGAGTTCTTCAAGAAATTGTACGACGAAGGTAAGTTTGTAGAAAAAACATCGGAGCAATATTACGACGAAGCCAACAAGCAGTTTTTGGCCGACCGCTACATTATAGGAACCTGCCCAAAATGTGGTTTCGAAAAAGCTTACGGCGACCAGTGCGAAAGCTGCGGAACTTCGTTAAGCCCGACCGAATTGATCAATCCAACGTCAACCATCAGCGGAAACCAGCCGGTTTTAAAAGAAACCAAACACTGGTACCTGCCGCTCGATCAGTACGAACCGTGGCTAAAAGAATGGATTTTGGAAGGTCACAAAGAATGGAAAACCAACGTGTACGGACAGTGCAAATCGTGGATCGACAGTGGTTTGATGCCACGTGCCGTAACCCGCGACCTCGATTGGGGTGTGCCTGTTCCCGTTGAAGGAGTTGAAGGAAAAGTATTGTACGTTTGGTTTGATGCGCCCATCGGTTACATTTC
Organism: Draconibacterium orientale; assembly: GCF_900111425.1. NCBI lineage: Bacteria > Pseudomonadati > Bacteroidota > Bacteroidia > Marinilabiliales > Prolixibacteraceae > Draconibacterium > Draconibacterium orientale. The sequence continues at coordinate 12,129 of NZ_FOHT01000022.1, forward strand.
GGCAACAAAAGAACTGACCGAAGACTGGGAAACTTACTGGAAAGATCCGGAAACACGCATGTTGCACTTCATCGGAAAAGACAACATTGTTTTCCACTGTATTATTTTCCCGAGCATGCTAAAGGCTGAAGGAACTTTCAATCTGCCGGAAAATGTGCCGGCTAACGAATTCCTGAACCTGGAAAACGATAAAATTTCAACATCACGCAACTGGGCTGTTTGGTTGCATGAATATCTGGAAGATTTCCCGGGAAAAGAAGATGTGCTGAAATATGTATTGACCGCCAACGCACCGGAAACAAAAGACAACGATTTTACCTGGAAAGATTTCCAGAACCGCAATAATAACGAGTTGGTAGCTGTGCTCGGAAACTTTGTAAACCGCGCCCTGGTACTTACGCAAAAATATTACGATGGCGAAGTTCCTGCCCGTGGCGAATTAACTGATCACGACAAAGAAACACTGGCCGAGATAGCAAAAATTAAAGGCGAAGTTGAAAAAAGTATCGACAGTTTCCGTATTCGCGAATCGCTGAAAAATGCAATGGATCTGGCGCGTTTGGGGAACAAATACCTGGCCGACGAAGAACCATGGAAAGTGGTAAAAACAGATGCCGAGCGTGTAAAAACAATCATGAATATCTGCTTGCAGATTACCGCCAACCTTACCATTTGTCTGGAGCCGTTCCTGCCTTTCAGCATGGAAAAACTGCGTGGCTTCCTGAACTTTGAAAAAATGGATTGGGAAAAATTAGGAGAAACTGATTTGTTGCCAAGCGGCCACAAAGTAAACAAGCCTGAATTACTTTTCGAAAAGATTGAAGACAAAGTAATTGAGGCGCAATTGCAAAAACTGGCTGCCACCAAAAAAGCCAACGAAATGGCGGAAGCCAAAGCAGCTCCGGCAAAAGAAAACATCGAGTTCGATGATTTTGCCAAAATGGATGTTCGTGCCGGAACGGTTATCGAATGTGAAAAAGTAGCCAAAACCAAAAAGCTGCTGAAATTGAAAATCGACACCGGAATCGACCAGCGAACTGTTGTTTCCGGAATTGCCGAGTATTACCAGCCGGAAGAATTGATTGGCAAACAGGTTTCAATCCTAGTAAACCTCGCACCTAAAAAATTGCGCGGTATCGAATCGCAGGGAATGATCCTTTGTGCTGAAAATGCGGATGGAACTCTGTCAATCGTTTCGCCGGATAAGGCGGTTAAAAACGGATCGGAAATTCGATAACCACTGTCATTTCGACGACGCAGGAGGAGAAATCTCTTCGATTGAAACAGATTTCTCAGTCATACCTCCTTCGAAATGACATGAACATTGATTAAGATAACAAGTGCCAACATAGCGTTGGCGCTTTTCCGTAAGGTTTCTTACTGTCCATCAGCTGACGGACGGGTAGAAAACTTACTCAACATATATAACCGTTCTTGTACGCAGGAACGGTTTTTTTTGTACTATTTAAAATCAGACAATCACAAAGAACAACACCACCAAAATAAGCAGCATAAAAAGGATAAACTGGTTGCGAACAAACAAACCCAGTAGGATAAGAATTTCCACCTCTTCGTTCATAGGAGTTGCCAGCTCAATTGTTCCTTTGTCTTTTGAGATAAATTCGTGCGAAGTAAAAGTAACAATCTCAGCACCGTTGTATTTCCAGCTCCAGCTCGATTGCCAGAAGTTTTTTATCTCCAGCTCAAAACGTTTGCCGTTTATCAACACATCGCTGCGCGGGTTAAACACATTTACCATTACCATGGCCAGCAGCGATTTGCTGTTTCCATCGTAAATCTCCAGTTTCGAAAGAAAAAACTCACGGTTAAGCGTAAAGTAACGACCATTAATAATAGCCTGTGCTTTTGAACCCACCATGCTCTCCCAGTCAATGTTTCCGACTTTTTCATCGCCCTGCATGATTTCGAGCTTCGACCCAAATATTTGCTTACTCCATCTTAGCTTTTCCATTCAAAATATCCTCCATTTCAAGAAACGCAATTTATAAAAATTAGCAGGAATAATTAAAATGAATTCTGCAGCTTCATTTCATTTTTACAATCTTTAACGAAAAAACCGGCTCCTTTCGAAGCCGGTTAATTTGTCATGGTAAATCTTTACTTAAGTGTCATAGCGTATGAGATATCCTAGTTGCAATCACCCGATTTTTCAGCAGGAATAAGCACTTTGTCGATTACGTGTATTACTCCGTTTTTCCCGTCAATATCAGCAGCAATTACTTTGCTATCGTTAATCTTTACATTGTCTGATAAGTCGATTTTAATTTTCTTACCATTTAATGTTTCAACTGAAGTATTCGACAGGTCGCTCGACATTACTTTGCCCGATACAACGTGGTAAGTTAAAATTGGCGTAAGTTGTTCTGCCGTCAAATCCTCAACGCCTTTCACTCCCAAATCGGCAAACAAGGCTTTAAAAGCAGCGTTGTTTGGCGCAAACACGGTAAACGGTCCGTCAGCACTTAAAGCTCCCGCCAGATCGGCTTTGGTAACCGCTTCAACCAGAATTGAAAAATCAGGATTTGAAACGGCAATTTCTACTACTGTGGCCGACGAAGTGTCGTCGTTACTTTTTGCTGCTGAAGTTAAAGCCAGACCAAAAGTCATTACCGCCACCAGCGCAATCGAAAAAATTTGTTTTACTGTTTTCATGATACCATTAATTTTTTGTTTGTCTCTGTTTCTAAGTCGTCAATATATTACCTTTCAGTTTAAGGGAAAATCTTAATTGCAATGAGACAGAAAGATGCTGTCTCATTGCAATCCATATCATCTAATTACGGCAGCAATACCTTATCAATAACATGTATAACACCGTTCGCTCCCTGCACATCGGCTGCTACAACGTTACTTTCGTTAATCATTACTCCTGATGAAAGATCAACAGTAATACTGCTTCCCTCTTTTAAGGTTGGCACTTCGCCATTTGCAAGGTCGGTTGAAAGTACGTTACCCGACACTACATGATACAAAAGAATTGGCGTTAACTCCTCGGCAGTCAGGTCGTAAATTCCCGCTATTCCAAGCTCGGCAAACAATGCATCGAAAGCTGCATTGGTAGGTGCAAATACGGTAAACGGTCCTTCGCCACTTAAAGCATCAACCAAACCTGCTTTTACAACTGCACTAACCAGCGTGCTAAAATTTTCGTTTGCAATAGCAATATCAACTACCGATGGCGGAAGAATAACTTTATCAACTACGTGAATCACTCCGTTGTCGGCTTCAATATCGGCAGCTGTAACCATTGTATTTCCGTTAATCGTTACACCTTCGCCAACTTCAATGTACATCGACAGATTATTGTCGCTAAATGTTGATAATGTTGGGAAATAACCACTGGCCAAATCGGTTGACATGGCTTTACTGCCAATAACATGATACAGTAAAATATCGGTTAATGTTCCTACCGGCACATCATCCAGCGAGGTAGCTCCCAACTCAGAAAGAAGCGCAACGAAAGCATCATTGGTTGGCGCAAAAACAGTCAACTCTGCCTCACTATCTGCAACAGCTCCAACCAGGTCAGCTTTCATTAGCGCCTCAACCAGAATTGAAAACTCCGAATTAGCCACAGCAATATCGGCTATGGTATTCGACTTTTGCATTTCAGGAACCAAAACGGCATCAATTACATGAATAACACCATTTGTTCCCTGTATATCGGTAGCTACTACTTTAACTGTACCGTTTATCATTACTTCACCGTCAATGGTTACTTCAAATTCTTCGCCCGAGATTGATGCAACACTCCCAGCTGACAGTTCGGTTGACATTACATTATCGCCAACCACGTGGTAAGTTAAAATCGAGGTTAAATCTTCAACTGCCACCTCATCCAAATCCGAGATTCCGAGTGCGGCAAAAAGCGCTGCAAAAGCATCGTTTGTTGGTGCAAACACAGTAAATGGTCCATCACCACTTAAAGCTCCTGCCAAATCGGCTTTAACAACAGCACTCACCAGCGATGTAAAACTTTCCGAATAAGTGGCCAGATCAACCACTGTTGGTGGCAGCAATACTTTGTCGATAACATGAATAACTCCATTTGAAGCCATAACATCGGCAGTGGTTACAGTGGCGTTGTTAACCATTACACCTCCATCAACATTTACCAAAATTGAAAGAGGAGTTTCATCAGGTGAATCGGTATTTAAAGTAGCTACTGCTCCCGACGAAAGGTTGTTCGAATAAGCTAAATCACCAACAACATGGTACTTCAGAACCGCTGCTAAAGTTGCTGCATCCAGATCATCTAAGCTGCTTGCACCCAAATCGGTTAACAAAGCTGCAAAAGCGTCGTCGGTTGGTGCAAAAACGGTAATATTTTTCTCGGTGCTTAAGAAATCGGCCAGGCCAGCTTTTTGTGCTGCCTGAATCAGTACATTAAATGAACCTGCCTCGGCAGCTACATCTACAATAGTCTTCTCTTCCTCTGCTTCCATTTCCGGCATCGGAGCTGGATCATCGTCATCGTCGCATGAGGTAAACCCAATTACCAAAGCTAATAGCACTACCGGTAGAAAATTAAACCGGCTTTTTGTCTTTTTAAAAAATTCAATCGTTTTCATAATTCTAGTTTTCAAAGTGTGTAAATACGTGTTTCTGTTTTCGTTCTCTGAAATTGTTTTCTTGTTTTCAATTTGTTCAACACCAACTAATACAATCTTAAACACTTTTTGTTTAATCTTTTTTATTTTTTAATACACATTCTAGCTTCTAAATCATCCATACACCCCTATTTTCGAGGCATTCAGCAATTTTGTTAAAATATGTTAATATTAAAACCACCTATTAAATACATCGTTGCATAAGTGTGTTTTTCCTATAATTTCAAGAACTGTTTTTATAGAATTCCTCACGTAAATCACCACATTATATAAAGAGTTGACTGTCTGTTATTACGGGTTATCTTACCTCAACTTTAAATTGACCCCATGATTAACATGATTTTTGTTAACATTCGTCAAAAACCATAGTGATTCTGAGGTGCGTACCTTTAAAACCCCTAATTTTGCCACTCGATTTTCAATAACAATTTTCAACATGGCAGATAAAGAGCAAAAACTGTTCACCGATTTTGCACCCATCACAACAGAAGAGTGGGAAGCAAAAATTAATGCCGATTTAAAAGGCAAAGACTACGAGCGTTCGCTGGTTTGGAAAACTTACGAGGGATTCAAAGTACGCCCGTATTACCGTCAGGAAAACCTTGCAGGAAAAGACTACCTGGAAAGCTTACCGGGAGAATTTCCATATGTGCGGGGAAACAATAAAACCAACAACGATTGGTTCATTCGTCAAAACATCTTTGTTACCGATTTTGAAGAAGCTAACAAAAAAGCTTTGGAAGTGCTTGGGAAAGGCATCACCTCTTTGGGTTTCCTTTTCAGCGAATGTGGTTCGGTTACCAAGGAAAGCCTGGGCGTGTTGCTTAAAGACATTTGTCTGGAAGCAGCCGAAGTTAACCTGGTTTGCCCTTGCGACAACTGCAACTGCGCCGAAGCTTTTGCAGCTTACGTTTCGGAAGGCAACTGGGACAACGATAAAGTGATTGCTTCGGCATCCATCGATCCTATTGGAACTTTCGTGTTAAAAGGTAAACTGGAAGAAGATGCAGTAAAAAACCTGGTTCAGGCTGTTGAAGCAGCAAAACCTGTTAAGAATTTCCGCATAATTGGCGTTCACGGAAAATTCTTCGCAAACAGCGGATCATCAATCGCTCAGGAGTTGGCCTTCGCGCTGGCACAAGGAGCCGAGTACTTAACACAATTAACCGAAGCCGGTGTTAGTGTTGACGATGCAGCTAAAGCGATTAAATTCAACATGGGTATCAGCAACAACTATTTTATGGAAATAGCCAAGTTGCGTGCCGGCCGACTTTTATGGTCAAAGATTGTTGAAGCTTACGGACCAGAGTGCAAGTGTTCGGCAAAAATGATCGTTCACAGCGAAACCAACCGTTTCAACAAAACCGTTTACGATCCGTATGTAAACATGCTGCGTACACAAACCGAAGCAATGTCGGCCACTTTGGGTGGTGCACACTCGGTAACTGTACTTCCGTTTAACGCGGTTTACGAAGAAACTACTCCGTTCTCGGAGCGTATTGCACGTAACCAGCAAATCCTGTTAAAAGAAGAATCGCACTTCGATAAAATTGCCGATCCGTCAGCAGGTTCTTACTACATTGAAACACTTACTGAAGCCTTAGCTGATCAGGCATGGGAACTTTTCCTAACCGTTCAGGAAAAAGGTGGTTTCATTGCTGCTTTCAAAGAAGGTTTTGTTCAGGCTGAAGTTAAAGCAATGGCTGAAGATCGCAACAAAAAGATCGCTCAGCGTCGCGAAAATATCCTTGGAACCAACCAGTTCCCTAACTTCACAGAAAACATGAAAGCTGATTTCGACGGTTCATTGTTCGAAGCAGTTGACCTGGCCGAAGAAGGTGCTGAAGTGGAAACACTGAAACCTTACCGCGGTGCTCAACCATTTGAAGCATTGCGCTACACAACCGACATGTACGCACGCGAAAACAAACGCCCGCTGGCATTTATGCTTACCATGGGTAACCTTGCTTTCCGTAAGGCACGCGCACAATTCAGCTGTAATTTCTTTGCCGTTGCCGGTTTCGACGTACAGGATAATAACGGATTCGCAACAGTTGAAGAAGGTGTTGCCGCAGCAAAAGCAGCAGGCGCCGACATTGTTGTGGTTTGTAGTTCGGATGATGAGTATGCTGAAATTGTTCCTGCAGTAGCTGAGCAATTGGGTGAAGAAATTTTGGTTGTTGCCGGAGCTCCTGCTTGCGCAGACGAGTTGAAAGCAAAAGGTATCACCAACTTCATTCATGTGAAAAGCAACATTTTGGAAGAGTTAAAAGGTTACCAAGAAAAACTGGGGATATAATTAAACACAAAGACTCGAAGACTCAAAGATGATCTCGAAAACTGAAATAGAAAAAATTGGGAAACAGATTGTGGATGCTGCCTTTGAAGTGCATTCAGAATTAGGACCTGGTTTGCTCGAATCGGTTTATGAAATTTGTTTAGTTGAAGAGTTGAAAGAACGTGGTCTTACTGTTGAGAGGCAGGTTAAATTGCCGGTTGTCTATAAAGACAAGATTCTTCAGAAAGAATTTATCATTGACATATTAGTTGAAAAGTGCGTTATCATTGAGTTGAAAGCTGTTGAAATGTTGTTGCCGGTTCACGAGGTACAAACTCTAACCTACATGAAACTGGCAGACATGAAACTGGGTTATCTAATCAATTTTAATGTACCATTAATCAAACAAGGTATTAAACGAAAAATTAACGGATACTTTTAATCTTCGTGACTTAGTGTCTTCGTGTTAAAACAAAAGAATTATGAAACCGAATTTTAAAAATATAAATATCAAAGCAGCTACCGAGCAGGCGAAAGCATCTGACTGGGCTGCACAAAACAACATCAAAAAAGATTGGTTAACACCGGAGCAGATTCCTGTTAAACCGGTTTACACCAAAGAAGACCTTGAAGGAATGGAGCACCTGAACTACGCAGCAGGTTTGGCACCTTACCTCCGCGGACCTTACTCGGCAATGTACGCCATGCGTCCCTGGACTATCCGTCAGTACGCTGGTTTCTCAACTGCCGAAGAATCAAACGCATTCTACCGTCGTAACCTTGCGGCCGGTCAGAAAGGTTTGTCAGTGGCATTCGACCTGGCAACACACCGCGGATACGACTCGGACCACGAACGTGTGGTTGGCGACGTTGGTAAAGCGGGTGTGGCAATCGACTCTATCCTGGACATGAAGATCCTTTTCGATCAGATTCCTTTGGATAAAATGTCGGTATCGATGACCATGAACGGTGCTGTTCTTCCTGTATTGGCATTTTACATTGTTACAGGACTGGAACAAGGCGCTACACTGGAGCAACTTTCAGGAACAATTCAGAACGATATTCTGAAAGAATTTATGGTGCGTAACACTTACATTTACCCACCAGAATTCTCGATGAAAATTATTGCCGACATTTTTGAGTTCACTTCTCAGAATATGCCAAAGTTCAACTCGATCTCGATTTCGGGTTATCACATGCAGGAAGCTGGTGCAACTGCCGACATTGAAATGGCATACACCCTTGCCGACGGCTTGGATTACTTACGCACAGGTGTTAAAGCCGGTTTGGATATTGATGCTTTTGCACCACGTTTGTCTTTCTTCTGGGCGGTTGGAATGAACCACTTTATGGAGATTGCCAAAATGCGTGCAGCGCGTATGATTTGGGCAAAACTGGTTAAACAATTTAACCCGAAAAATCCAAAATCGATGGCACTGCGTACACACTCGCAAACTTCGGGTTGGTCGTTAACTGAGCAAGATCCGTTTAACAACGTTGGCCGAACTGCTATTGAAGCAATGGCTGCCACATTGGGTGGAACACAAAGTTTGCACACCAATGCACTTGACGAAGCGATTGCATTACCAACCGATTTCTCGGCACGTATTGCACGTAACACGCAGCTGTACATCCAACAGGAAACTGAACTTTGTCGTTCAGCTGATCCATGGGCAGGTTCGTACTATGTTGAGGCATTAACACACGAGCTGGCACAAAAAGCATGGGCATTAATCGAAGAGGTTGAAAAACTTGGTGGTATGGCCAAAGCCATCGAGACCGGTGTACCAAAAATGCGTATTGAAGAAGCTGCAGCACGTGCACAAGGCCGTATTGATGGTGGATCACAAACAATTGTAGGTATCAACAAATACCGTTTGGAAAAAGAAGATCCGATTGACATTTTAGATATCGACAACACAGCAGTTCGTAAATCGCAAATCGAAAGATTGGAAAAATTGCGTGCCGAGCGTAACGAAGAAGACGTACAAAAAGCGTTGGCAGCCATTACAAAAGCTGCAGAAACAGGCGAAGGCAACTTGTTGGCCTTGTCGGTTGAAGCCGCTAAAAAACGTGCTTCGTTAGGTGAAATTTCGGATGCTTGTGAAAAAGTTGCAGGACGTTATAAAGCAGTAATCAGAACTATTGAAGGCGTGTATAAAGCAGAAGCACAAGACAAGTCGGAGTTCCAGGAAGCTCAGGCTTTAGCGAAGAAATTCGCTGAATTGCAAGGCCGTCAGCCACGTATTATGATCGCCAAAATGGGTCAGGATGGTCACGACCGCGGTGCAAAAGTTGTTGCTACCGGTTACGCCGACCTTGGTTTCGATGTTGATATGGGACCATTATTCCAGACTCCGGAAGAAAGTGCCAAACAAGCCGTTGAAAACGACGTGCACGTTGTAGGTGTTTCTTCGCTGGCAGCAGGTCATAAAACACTGGTTCCTGCCATTATTGCCGAGCTGAAAAAACTGGGCCGCGACGACATCATGGTTATTTGTGGTGGTGTAATTCCTCACCAGGATTACCAATACCTGTACGATGCCGGTGCAGTTGCCATTTTCGGCCCTGGAACCAGCGTTGCTGGCGCAGGCAAAAAAATCCTTGAGATTTTAATCGAAGCCTACAAGGAAGATTAGATCAAGGCAAAAGGATAAAGTTAAAAGTTAAAAAAATGACAAAATACAGAAAGCCGGTTTCGTTTGGGACCGGCTTTTATTATTAATAAGTTTTGCATTATTTTTGTAGCTTTGTAAGAGATAAGTACTAATAATGAAGTCAATTACAATAAATATCAATAACGACAAGCTGGCGAACAAAGTTATTCGTTTGCTAAAATCGTTTAAAGATGAAGGATTGGAAATTGTTTCGAAAGAAGACATGAATGATTTAAAACTTCTCAGGGCAACCAGAAACGAGGAATCCATTCCATTCGATGAATATCTTAAATATGGAGATTAGAATTCGTAATTCTGCCATTAAAGATTTAAAACGGATTAGCCCTGACCTCAGAAAAAAAATTCACACTAAAATTATTTCCTTAAAAGATTTTCCAGACGTTACAAACGTTAAAAAACTTACCAATTTCGAACCGGCCTATCGCTTACGCATTGGCGATTACCGTATCTTGTTTGATGTGCTTGATGATTGTATTGAAATTGGCCGGATTCTTCATCGGAAAGAGAGCTATAAATAGGATTAGTCACTACATATTAATGGTATGACTTAAAGTTATGCTATGAATATTGTTTGTGATGTTGATTCATCGTATGACTTGTAGTCATTCGATGAATCAAGAAAAATTGAAGCCGGTTCCGTTTGGGACCGGCTTTTATCGCATAAAAAAAAAGCGAACTCCCAAATTGGAATCCGCCCTCTATCTTTTCTTTTCAATCAAGCCTTAATTAATTATTACACGATTTTCGTAGATGTTATAATCATTGGTAAGTACAACATCATATTCTCCGTCATTCAGATCCGAAAAATCGATAGCTTTATGTATTGTAAAATCTTTACCCAATGCTACTTCTTTCAATAATGTGTTATTGTCGTAAACATACAGTCTTATGTCCTCGCTTTCGTAGTTCAAATACGTTAATTTAATCTGATCTCCGTCCTGGTAAAAATAAGGATCCACAGTTTTTCGCACATCCATTACTTCAACTTCTCCATAATTTACGGACAACTGCTTACGAATTTCTTCATCACCCGTTTTAACTGAATACCAATACATTCCGTTTTCAAGATTGGATAAATCGTAACGTTTGTTAATCTCGCTTCGAGGGATTTCAGTATTCATCTCATAAATTTGGTTACCCCATGCATCTTCTAACTTAATTTCATAATTAACCATTTCCGAGTTCGAAATTTTCATTACTGTAGCTTCGCTCTCGCTGTCAGCCATATTCACTTTTAAATTTCCTGATGCCATAGCAACGCTTACTGTAAACATTGCCAAAATTCCTACAAATAAAGTTTTCATGATTCTAAATTTTTAATTTCTGTTTTCAATTTGTTTTCTGTAAGTAAAAGGAATTCAGGCTCTTTTTGTTCATCTTTTTCTATGTTTCATTAAACACTTCATATGCAAACAGTTCAAAAGTCCTGTATTAACAGGCATTTCACTGCCATGTTAATACGATGTTAATTTAAGAAAATCTCCAGGAGAAACTATCGGATTGAAAACCAGCGTTAAAAAAGCAGTATTTCTGATGTTTACAGATAGGAAGATAGATTTGGTAGATGATTATAGTGTTTCATTACTGATTAAACTACAAAAAGAGGCCACTGCTTAACCTTCAGTTTTAGTATAAAAAAAGCGAACCCATTCGGATTCGCTCTACCAAAACTAACTAATCTAACTATACTTACGAAAAATATTAATTGAGCGTAATGTCGTATTCATAGGTTCCATTGCTGCTTACCAAAACAGCCTCGTAGCTGCCATTTTTAAGATTCGAAAGATCAATGGCGTGATGCACCGCAAACTCCGATCCCAGTAAATCTTCATGGATCAGATTATTGTTTTGTTCATCATACAGGAACAATTTTACATCGCCCGCACCATGATTCAGATAGGAGATATTCAACTGATCGTTGAATAAACCAAAGTAGGGATCAACCTGTTTTACCTGATCAATAACTTTTACTTTACCATTTTTAACGGCCAGCGTGGAAACATTTTGTTCGTTGTCAATCTTCACAAAGAAAGTGTATTGGCCATTGCTTAGTTTCGAAAAATCAAAAGTGTTCAAAACCAGTTTCAACGGCTGCTGAATTTGCTTGTAATAAATAATATCATTATTCCCGTTGCGAATTTCCATTTCAAACTGGCTTTCTACCGCATTGGTAACACGAACGTGGGCCTCAGCACCTTCGCCTTCCGAAATACTTACACTTAAATTTCCTGTTGCCATTACAGCTCCTGCACCAAGTGCAAGAGCAATTGTTAAAAGAACTTTGTTTAATCGTTGCATAACTTGTTTTCTCTATTTAATTGTTTTCAGCTTCTGTGACAGAAATATAGGGATAAAGTTTAATTGCATCCTGTTAACCGAATGTTAAAGACCATTCAGTCCTTTATCTTCAACGAATTATACTTGTGTTAATGTGGTGTTAACCCTTAAAATTGATGAAGAACAAGCTAAAAACCGGCAAATTATAACGTGTAAAAATTACCGTTTATTCGCCAGAACCTACCGCTTATTCGCCAGAACCTACCGCTTATATAAAAGCAAATTATTTTTTACAATTAATCCTATCTTTGTTAGTGATGACTAAATACAACGCCATAATTATCGACGACGAAAAGAACGTGCAGGAGGCTTTGAAGATCTTACTTCAACGCAACTGCCCGAATATTAATATTTGCGATACGGCCGGTTCGGCCAGCCAGGGACGTGAATTACTAAACCAATGGGATGTACAATTAATTTTCCTCGATATTTCGATGCCCGGAGAAAATGGCTTCGATTTTCTGAATAGTATTCCAAAAGAAGATTACGCCATTATTTTTACCACAGCTTACGAAGAATACGCCTTGCGCGCCATAAAAACAAACGCCATTGATTACCTGCTAAAACCCATTGATCCGGAAGAATTAAAAGAAGCGGTATCGAAGGCTACATCGCATCTCGATCTTCGCCGCCAAAACCAGGATATACAAACAACGTACGGCGAATCGTTAAACAACCTTACCCGCCAGGCCAACAATGGTTTTGTTTATGCCCCCAAAATTACGGTAATCCAGAAGTTTGGTTTTCAAATTCTAGAAATAGATAAAATCAGATATATTGAAGCTGATGGAGCTTATTCTGTAATTCATCTGTCGGGCCTCGAAAAAGTAGTATCGACCAGACCAGTAGGAGACATTGAAAAGATTCTCGATCCTTCGGTTTTTATTCGCATTCATAAATCCACTTTGATCAATTTAAATTTTCTTCGGGGATTTTCGAGTTTCGAAGGCAACTACGCAATAATGGACGACCAAACAGAATTGGCTATTTCGCGCAGAAAATACACCGAGTTTAAAGAAGCTGTTTCAAAATACTCCAAAACAATTGAATAGTGAAAAAAGCCCTGTTAATACCTGCACTATTTTTATTCATCTCTCAGCTTGTTTGCGGACAAAATCCGTTTATCACCAATTATACAATTGACGATGGATTACCCACCAATAAGGTGTTTTGTGTATTACAGGATAAGAATGATTTTATGTGGTTCGGCACATCTGCCGGTGTAGTTCGTTTTGATGGCACAAGCTATGTTCGGTACACCACTAAAAACGGGATGAGCTATAACCGCATTGCCCGTATGAAAGAAGACCTGGAAGGACGGATTTGGTGCCTGAATATTGATGGCTCGGTTAACTTTATCTATAAAAACAAGGTGTTTAACGAAAAAAATGCTCCGTTCCTGAGCGAAATAAAAACCGATTTTTATTACCACGATCTGTTTCAGGATAAAGATTCAACCATTTACCTGTACAATGGCACCGGAGAAGTTTCGGTGATAAAAGGCAACCATTTTATCGACTACCTGCCATCGAGTGTAAACGGAGCTGTTATTTTTAATATTACCAGAAACACTAATAACAATCTCCTGTTTTGGGATAATAGCCGCATAGTTGAAAAAAGTACAGTAGATAAAATAATAAAAATCCACCCGCTTGATTTTAATGTAACCCGCGTTACCCTATCGCCCGAAGGCGTTACCTATGTATGCGATATGGATGGGAATATTCACCTGTTTCAGGGTTCACAGCTTATTTCGAAAAACTTTGTACACATTGATGCCCAGGTGGTAAACGACATGCTGGTTAAGGATGAATTCCTTTGGGTATCGACATTCGACAACGGCTTGTATTGTTTTAAAAACGACAGTCTGGTGTTTCACCACGAGATGGATAAAATTCAAAACGTGGTGATTGATGATCAAAACAACTTATGGACAAGTTCAACTACCTACGGTGTTTTTAAAATAAACAACGGCATTTTAAAATACCAAACCATAGAGACCGACGAGTTTGACGAGAAAGGAGTAAGAGCCATAGCACCATCAAATAACGATTTTTTGTGGCTAACAAACGGCGAATCATTATTCATTTTTAAGGATGGGAAACTTTTCGACAAAAAAATGGATGTTGGTGAATATATACTCGACCAGATAACACAATTAAGCGACAATACATTGCTGATAAGTGGCATAAATACGCCATTGTACATTTACAGGAATCTTCGAATCGACCCGAAAAGCAACACCATTAAATACGACAATTTTAACAAGTCGAATATTCATGTTAAAAAACCAATAGTTGACCCATCCGAATCGGTAGTGAATTTTTATTTAAACGACAATTTATTCTTCCGTCAACTTAAAGACAACTACCCGCAATTTCGTATAAACTACACCGGCTGGGGGCGAATACGTAATATGTTTCTAAACTACAAAAATGATCTGATTGTAAATGGGAACACAAACTATGTTGTTTCAAACGGACAGATTTCTACCGATTCTACTTACAGTGCTTTCGACGGAAAATGGATCGCTTCGAACATAAGCATCGACTCAACCACCGAAGTCCTTCAAATTGAAGAAGCCGACAATTCGGAACTTGTTTTAATGCACAGCAACAGCAAATACAGCCTTATCAACAATCTCGAAGATCATATCAACCTGAAAATAAAAGATATGATTTACTATGATAAAACGCTTTTTCTGTATAATCCGCAAACGGTTTATTTTATTTCAAATCCAACACAGGTTATTCAGGGCAAAACTGCAGTACTTAACCGACTAAATATTACATTCAACAATATTAACGACCTGTATTGCCACAACGAAATTTTATATGTCGCCTCCGACGACGGGCTAACACTTATTCCCGTTAGCGAATGTGTTAATGCAGTTATGATCCCCACAAAACCTTATTTTTCGAAAGTAACACTCGATGAAAAAGAAATTGCGCTTGACAAAGGCGAAATTATATACAAAAGCAAAGACCGCTTAAACATTGAATTTTCGAGTCTTAATTTCTCTTCGTCGCCATCAAACTATGCCTACATGCTGGAAGGTGTAAATAACGATTGGATTACCGGTACCGAAAAACAAGTGGTATATCTTAACCTAAAACCCGGACATTATACTTTTAAATTGAAATCGAGAAAAAATATGGAACCCTACAGCGAAGTAATCGAACTTCCGGTTACCGTAGTTCCTACTTTTTTTCAACGCATAATTACAAAGATCGGGGCACTGCTTATCCTGTTGTTTCTGGGATTTTTGCTGGTAAGAAGCTACTACCTCCGTCAACTTCGCGAGCGCGAAAAAGACAACCAGCTTGTTACACTCGAGAACCGGGCTTTACAATCGATGATGAACCCCCATTTTATTTTCAATTCGTTGGGTTCGATTCAAAAGTTTTTACTACAGAATAAATCCGAAGAAGCAGGTGCTTATCTGTCTCGCTTTGCCCGACTAATAAGGCAAACCATGAATTCCATTAAATCGAACTCCGTTTTATTGGATGACGAAGTGGAACGTTTAAGAAACTACATTGAGCTGGAACAATTCAGAATGGAAAACCATTTTGATTTCAGTGTAATTCTCGACGAGCAGTTGCAGCAAGACGATTATTACATTCCTTCGATGATTGTACAACCGTTTGTTGAAAATGCCATTTGGCACGGCATTTCCCAATTGTCGGGCAACGGAAAAATTACCATCCGCTTTATATACATTAATGAAAAAAGTATCCGGATAGTAATTGAAGATAATGGAATTGGGTTCGAGAAATCAAAAGCATTCTCAAAAACGAAAAGCCATCTGAATATGGCTTCCAACCTTACTCAAAAAAGGATTCAGCTAATTGGCGAAAAATACCGGGTAAAAACCCAAATTAAGAACGAAGAACTTTACCCTGGAGAAACAAATCCGGGAGCAAAAATTACACTTTTGGTGCCTATAGTTGAGTAGGCTCAAAACCGTTTATTCGCCAAAACCTACCGCTTATTCGCCAGAACCTACCGTTTATAAAATACCTAATTTTATTTCAGATCATTTGCATAGTTTTGTATTGCAATTAAGACATAGTTCTTTTCATTATTGATATAATAAAAACAAGAAGAATTTATCTCCTCACATTCGGTTCCTTGTTTATGCTTGATTGAAGTTACAAACACCGCGGTTTATAACTACACAAACGCAAACTTTCCTTCACTGTCCCTGAAAGCAAACTAATAGTTAAATCAAGATAAACAAAACAAGGGGCATAAAGCCAACCCACTACCTCAAGGGTTGGCTTTTTTGTTTCCATTACAAACTTTTGGCAGCGATACCGGTTTCACCTCCTACAGCAATCATATTTGTGTTCAAACAATTTGTTTTAATGTGAAATATGGTATTTTTACCCATTAAATTTAAAATTGCTTGAAATGCGTAATCAAACATTGGCAAAACTATTTACAACCGCCTTTCATGAAAACTGGGACGAACCGGCTTTTTCCGATTATGAAGGCGGAGATTACCATTATAAGGACATTGCCAAAACCATAAAATCGCTTCACTTATTTTATCAGCTTGCCGGCTTACAACGCGGCGACAAAATTGCGGTACTGGGAAGAAACTCATCAAACTGGGCAACAACATTTCTTTCGGCCATTTCTGCCGGGCTTGTTATTGTTCCTATTCTACCCGATTTTAATAAAAACGATACGAACCACATTATCAACCACTCTGAATCGAAACTGGTTATTGGAGCAAACACGCATTTGGAAAAGGTTGATCTTGAATCGTCGGAAAAGCTGCAAGCCATAATCAAGCTTGAAGATTTTAGTTTACACGCCGCAAAAGACGAAAATATACAATTCAAACTGAACGACGGATTTCAATATTATAAGGAAAACCCATTAAATAAAACAGCATTTGTTTTTGAAGAATGGGAATCGGAAGAAATGTGTATTATTTCGTACACATCGGGTACATCGGGTTTTACAAAAGGAGTAATGATACCCGAACGAAGCCTGTTGTCGAATGTAATTTTTGCACAGGAACACATGCCTTTAAAACCCGGCAACAGAATTGTTTCGTTTTTGCCAATGGCACATGTTTACGGCCTGCTTTTCGAATTTTTATTCCCGCTGAGTAAAGGATGCCACATTACTTTCCTGAGTAAAATGCCATCGCCGGCCGTTATTACAAAAGCTTTTGGAGAAATAAAACCTCACCTTATTCTATCAGTACCGTTAATAATTGAAAAGATTTACAAAAAACGTATTCTACCGGCAATTGAAAAGCCTTCCGTAAAATTTCTGCTGAAAATACCGGTCATTTCAACTGTCATTCTGAAAAAGATCAGGACAAAAATGGTTGAAACATTTGGCGGACGCTTCTTCGAAATTGAAATCGGCGGAGCACCGCTGAGCTCGGATGTGGAGGCTTTTTTTAAACGCATTAATTTTCCGTTTACTATTGGCTACGGAATGACCGAATGTGGCCCGCTGATTAGCTACGAAGCGTGGAATAAAACAATGCGCTCATCGGCCGGAACGCTTGTTGATCGCATGGAAGTTCGAATCGATTCGGAAGATCCGTACAACGTGGTTGGCGAAATTCAGGTAAAAGGCGAGAATGTAATGCTGGGTTATTACAAAAACGAAAAGGAAACAAAAGCCGTGCTCACCGAAGATGGCTGGTTAAAAACCGGCGACCTTGGCGTGATTGACCGGAACAACTTCATTTATATTCGCGGACGATCGAAAAATATGCTGCTTGGCCCATCGGGGCAAAATATTTACCCCGAAGAAATTGAAGCTAAACTTTGTAACCAAAATTATATTGCCGAGTGTGTGGTTGTTGAGCGCGATCACAAACTTGTAGCACTGGTTTATCCCGATTTTGAATCGATGAAAGCGGATAACATTGACGAAAAAGAACTGCCGGCGATAATGGCCGAAAACCAAAAAAAGGCCAATGCCGATTTGCCGCGTTACGAACATATTAGCCGCATTGAATTGGTTGACGAAGAGTTCGAAAAAACGCCAAAACGAAATATAAAGCGTTACAAATACGTATAAAAAAACTCCGGGAAAATTCCCGGAGTTTTTTTTTATCTCTGAACCTATTTCTCCAGCTTATTTAAATGCACATCCATTTGAGGGAAAGGAATGGTAATTCCGGCCTCATCGAGTGCAATTTTACCGGCTTCGTACACATCAAAATATACAACCCAGTAATCAGCAGGCAAAGTATAGGGACGAACGGCCAGATTTACCGAACTGTCGCCCAAGCCTTTTACGCCAACAAAAGGTGCCGGTTCTTTCAGCACTTTCGGATGATTTTCAATTATTTTCATAAGCACATCTTTGGCCTGTTTAATGTTCGAACCATACGAGATACCAAAATCCATATCCACCCGAATCACCCCTTCAGTGGTATAATTTACAATGTCGTTGCCCGAAACCGCTGCATTTGGTAAAATCACGGTTTTGTTTTCGGGCGTTAAAAGTATAGTAACAAAAATGTGTATCTCTTTTACTGTTCCAAGGTGCCCTTGCGAAACAATCAGATCGCCAACTTTAAAGGGTTTAAAAACCAGAATCATTACTCCCGCAGCAAAATTCGCCAGGGTTCCCTGCATGGCCATGCCAACGGCAAGTCCGGCAGCACCAAGCACCGCGATAAACGAAGTGGTTTCTATCCCCACCATTTTGGCAATACTGATCAGAAGCATCACCTTTAGAAGAATGTTTATTAAACTTCGTAAAAAACCGCTCACCGAAACATTAACGTTACGTTTCTCCATAACTTTTGCAGTTCTCCGGGTAATTATTTTTATAATCCAAAAACCCAGTATCAGAACTACAATGGCTGCGATCACTTTTAATCCGTGAGTTATCAGCAGATCGTAACCCATTTCAAGATAATCTGTTACTTGCTCATTCATAGTGCTTAAATTTAAAATATTCTTCAAGGTAGATAAAAATTAGTCCTGAATCAATAGTATGGAGAACGAATGTTCACTTACAATTTAACCGGAAATATTGCTACATTTGTTTTTACTAACTAATACCTTAATGAGCTTAAAGTCAAGTAAACTCTTTTCTGAAGACCGCCTTTTGTCGTTGGATTTTTTTCGCGGAATTACCATGTTTCTGCTGGTAGCTGAAGGAACACATTTGTGGTCGGTTTTAATTCAACCTCCTGTTAACGGAACCATTTTCGAAAGTTTCTTTCTACAGTTTCATCACCATCCGTGGAACGGATTACGGTTTTGGGACCTCATTCAACCCTTTTTTATGTTTATTGTTGGTGTGGCAATGCCTTTTTCGTATGCAAAACGTAAAAAACGGGGCGACTCAACGGCCACAATCACCCGGCACATTATAAAACGCTGTATTATTCTTTTGGCATTTGGCGTTGGGCTGCACTGCGGCTACAACCGCAAACTAGTTTGGGAGCTTTGGAACGTTTTATCGCAACTTTCGGTAACCATTTTAATCGCTTACTTTTTAATGCGCTGCAAATGGTCAACTCAAATTATTGTTTCGCTGGGCTTATTGCTGCTAACCGAACTTCTTTACCGAACTTTTCCGCTTGATGGCTACAATCAACCCTTTGTAAAAGACCATAATTTTGGTAGTTGGGTTGACATATTACTTATGGGCAAAATTAACAACGGCGGCGGCTGGGTAGCCATCAACTGCATTCCTACAGCGGCCCATACCATTTGGGGTGTTGTGGCCGGGCAACTGCTGCAATCGGGTAAAAGTCAGGCTGAAAAAGTAAAGCGCTTGCTAATTGGCGGTTTGGTTATTTTAGTGTTCGGCTATGTACTAGACTGGACTTCGGTAACACCAATTATAAAACGTATCTCCACTTCGTCGTTTGTTTTGGCATCGGGTGGCTGGGCGTTGCTGGTATTGGCTTTTAGCTACTGGCTTATCGACATAAAAAAGATCAACCAATGGATTTTTCCGTTTGTGGTTGTGGGCACCAACTCCATTTTTATTTACCTTTTCTCGAATACGGTTGGCGGACAGTGGCTAAACGGATTCGTGGCCATTTTTACCTCAGGTGTTTTGAATTGGTTTAACACTCCCGAATTTTTAATAAACTTCATAACCGCCTTAAGCGTTCTCACTTTGGAATGGCTGCTATGCTATTACCTGTTTATAAAACGAATATATTTCAGAATTTAAAACATACTTGATATCAACTAAATTTATAGAATTATGAAAACAAATCGCAGGAACTTCTTAAGAACTACAGCTGCTGCTACGGCAGGAACAATGCTTGTTTCACCGGCATTTGCAATGAATAGTGCGAAATCGCGTTACCAGATCTCACTGGCCGAATGGTCGTTCCACAAGGCTTTGTTTGCCGATGAAATGACCAACCTCGACTTTCCGAAAGTTACCCGTGAACTGGGAATTGACGGCGTTGAATACGTTAACCAGTTTTTTAAAGACAAAGCAAAGGACGAAAAATACCTGGGCGAATTAAAGAAAATTGCCAAAAACGAAGGTGTTACCAACGTGCTTATTATGTGCGATGGCGAAGGAATGGTTGGCCATCCGGAAAAAGCTGAGCGTTTAAAAACAGTTGAAAATCATAAAAAATGGGTTGATGCAGCTGCATTTTTGGGTTGTCACTCCATTCGCGTAAATGCAGGTAGCCGGGGCACCTACGAAGAACAACAAAAACTGGCCGCCGACGGATTACGCATGCTTTGCGAATATGGCGACACCCAAAAAATTAACGTTATTGTTGAAAACCATGGTGGCTTATCGAGCAATGGCGATTGGCTTTCGGGCGTAATGAAAATGGTTGACCACAAACGTGTGGGTACGTTACCCGATTTCGGAAACTTTATGATTAACCGCGACACCGGCGAAGAATACGACCGCTACAAAGGTGTTGAACTTCTAATGCCTTATGCAAAAGGCGTGAGTGCAAAAACCAATGTATTTAATGCCGCAGGCGACGAAGCAAATATGGATTATTACCGCCTGATGAAAATTGTTGACGAGGCCGGTTATAAAGGTTTTGTGGGTATTGAATTTGAAGGCACCGAGCTGTCGGAGCGTGAAGGAGTACTAGCCACAAAAGCACTTCTTGAAAAAGTATTTAAAACATTATAGACAAGGTACAGCTTTATAATTGCCTGACTAAATGTGATTTATTATTAATTTTTGTTAATCCTGCTTTATTTCGAAACAATAAAGTGGTGTACGCGTAAATCAAAACAACTTTGTATACCTGAAAAGATTTAAAGGGGTTGATGGAAAAACTTAATACAAAGTTGAAAAGGTAATTAGTTGTTTGTCTTTCAAAAAGGAAGCGATGCATATTCATCGCTTCCTTTGCTTTTATACATTAAAACTATCCCTAATGTTTGTTTCGGAAGAATGGCAGATTCGGATCAATTCGACCTCCGCTACCGCGTCCACCGTCACCAATTTCAAACAGATATACCAATCCTACACTTATTTGTGTGGTTAACGACAAACGCCGGTTGTATTTTAGCAGCTCAGCACCTTCTTCGCGGGAGTAGGTAAAATTAGGCACCCCATCAATTATTCCCGAGTTCAAAACCGTGCATGTTCCATCAATTTCAAACAATAAGCGATCGCTAAGCGCATAATCAAAACCAATTCCTCCGCCCACATGAAATGCCGGCCATTTTTTCTGCTCCGAGGTAGAGGTGCCCCGCGCATAAAGCACATCTGCCCCTTCATTAAAAGCATAGTCTATTAAATTCCAATCAACATCCGGAAAATATTCTTCTGGAGAAAAATCTCTGTACTTTAATTCGGTACCCACCAAAGCCACAACTCCGGTAAGTTTTACAAAGGGAGTCCAAACCTTGTCGGGCATAAAAAAATATTTGTAGTTAACCGCCACATTAAACAAGCGGGTGTTGTATTCTAGCGGAGAAATTATAAACTCATTCTGGTATTGCTGAAAATAAGGCGTTAGAAAATAGTTAAAAACGGGCGGATCGTCGTTAAATCCTTTAAGATGTGTATAATCCAGCTCCACCCCAAAATACGTTTTTTCGGAAATCTGAATCAGCAGTTCTGCTTCCAGGCCTGCCGATAGTTGCGGGGTAAATTTTTCGCTGCTGGTAGCCGGCGAAGCGAGCAAAGCATCGGGATGTGGCACATCAGAAGTTCCAAGTTCAGAAATTAGCATTCCGGAATTGGCCGCAATCCTTAAACCAAGCAGCTGTGCATTTACTGAAAATGCCCCAACCACAACCAACACAAAAACAAATAGCAATTTTCTCACAACCATCTCTTTGATTTACAGCTATTAATTTAAGCCGTTTTTATCAGAAATGGAAACAATGTAAAATAAATCTATCGTCTTTCTTTTACCTGCGATGCATCAACCAGCTTGTAAAGTTTATCGGCCCGGCGGATTACTTCGTCGATAGGCACCGAGATTCGTTGCCCTTTCACCCCTTCTTCAACCGGTTTTAAATCGAAACGAATTTCGCTTACGGTGTTTTGATAAACCCCGGTTGTTGGGCCGGTAACAATAATCTCGTCCCCTACTTTCAGGTTATTGGTTTCGAGTTTAAATTCGGCCACACCAATTTTTTTGAAATAGTTGGTACATTTCCCGATATACAATTTGCGCTTGCTGGCTCTTGATCCGTAGTTTTTACTCCACTCGCCCAGGCGCTGACCAAGGTAATAACCATCCCAAAAGCCGCGATTAAACACGGTTTGTAAGCGATTGTTCCAGTCTTCCACTTTCTCGTCGGTAAATTCCTCATCGAAATAAGCATCAACAGCCTCGCGGTAACACTGCGCAACGGTTTTAACGTATTCGGCAGAACGGGCACGCCCTTCGATTTTAAGTACCGAAACGCCGGCATCGAGTATTTTATTCAGAAAATGAACGGTTTTTAAATCTTTGGGCGACATAATGTACTCGTTGTCGATTTCCAGCTCGGCACCGGTTTCCTTATCGGTAACGGTGTAAGCGCGGCGGCAGGTTTGCAAACAGGCACCACGGTTTGCCGACGAGTTCATTTCGTGCAAACTGAGGTAACATTTGCCGCTGGTAGCCATACACAACGCACCGTGCACAAACATTTCAATTTTCATCAGTTCGCCGTTTGGCCCGGTAATGTTTTGCTTTTTAATCTGGTCGCTGATTTCCCACACGCGGCCCAGATTCATTTCGCGCGCCAACACCACAACATCGGCAAAATTGGAGTAGAATTTTACCGCCTCGATGTTCGTAATGTTTACCTGTGTTGAAATATGTACTTCCAGATCGATTGAACGAGCGTACTGAATAACCGAGATATCGGCAGCAATTACTGCTGAAACACCGGCTTCTTTGGCCGCGTTAATAACTTCGTGCATTACTTCGAGTTCGCCGTCGAAAATTTCCACATTCATGGTAAGGTACGTTTTCACCTTATTTTCGCTGGCAATTCGTACAATTTTACGCAGGTCGTCGAGATTAAAATTGTTAGACGAACGCGAACGCATATTCAAATTTTCAACACCAAAATACACCGATCCGGCTCCTCCCTGTATGGCAGCCATTAACGATTCGTACGACCCTACGGGCGCCATTATTTCCACATCTCTTCTTTCCATTGCTTATGCGTGAAGTTTTAAAAATTGCGCTGCAAAGTTAAGAGTTTTTGGGAATTACGGATGCCCTCGTTTTGAGTGAGCACATAAGCAACTTTACGAGTTATACCCTGCTACAAAGCATAAAATTAAATCCTTCTATCACTACCATTTTGTAAAATATCTCCGGTGATAACCGACAAAATGCAAGTGACAACACCCATCTACCGGGTGATAACGATAAATTTACAGGTGATAAGACCTGGCCAACGGGTGATAAGCCCATTTTTTTGGTGATGACGACTTATTTTACGGTGATAACTACCAATTTTGAAGTGATAACGATGTTCGCGGGGGTGAGGAAACACTTTTGATGGCTGCGGAAGCCCGCTTTGCAACAGCGGAAAAACAAGGGATGTCACTTACCAGAAGTGAACGTATCCCGCTTAAGCTCTGATCTTAATTTTGAAACCCCGGGAATATGTTATAACTTTGTAATTACATTTTAAGTACTTGATTATGGAGGTATCAGTTATAAAAATAGGAAATTCAAAGGGGATAAGGTTAAGTAAAACACTGCTTGACAGGTACAACATTAAAGACACTGTTGATTTAATAATGGATAAAGGGCAGATTATTATAAAACCAATTTCAAAACCGCGCAAAGGATGGGAAAAAGCTTTTGAAAAAATGGCTAAAAGTGGAGATGACAATTTATTGATTGACGATGTTTTTGACGATGAAAACCTGGAAGAATGGAAATAAAACAATATCAAATCATTTTAGTCAATCTTGACCCGACAATTGGGAGTGAAATTAAAAAGACCAGACCTTGTGTGGTAATTTCCCCAAATGAGATGAATAAATATTTGCGGACAATTGTAATTGCGCCAATGACATCAAGTTCAAAAAAATATCCAACACGAGTAAAAGTAAAGCATGACAATAAAATAGGCTGGATTGTTTTAGACCAAATCCGGACAATTGACAGGCAAAGAATAATAAAAGTTTTTGGAGAATTACAAGATTTAGAAATTCAGGAATTAAAATCGGTTTTAAAAGAAACTTATATTGACTAAAAGGAAAAAGCCCCCGCTGGCGCGATTTTGTAAATCGTGCCTCAGCCGGAAGGATGAAAAAGTTGTGGTTCTCACCTTTCCCAAAGTTTAAATCGGAGGAAAGCTTAGCATCAATAGACCTTCAAGGTTTTTGAAACCTTGAAGGTCTCTGTTATATAGATATGGCGGATTTCGGCACTTACCCCGCCGACGCTATTCTGAAAATCGTGCCTATGCCGGCAAGGCTGAAAAAAGCTAAAGCAATAAGCCGCTAAACAACGAAGACCTATGCCATTAGGTTAAGGCTGTAAGCCTTTGTTAATTCAGCCCAAGGCAACACCTTGGTATTTTTTATGGTTTGTTTCCAACAGCGCCCTGAAAGGGCAGGTTAAATTGCCCTTTCAGGGCGCCGTTCCATTTTTTGTTTGTTAACTATTACCCAATGCGTTGCATTGGGCTGAAATAAATATGACTTTCAGTCATTTTGTTCTTAACCCTCAGCCGGCAAGACTCAAAAAAGCTAAAGCAATCGGCTGCTAAAATAGTGATAGCCTCACTTGGAGTGAGGCTATCACTAAGCAATGTCATTAAACAAACTTTTCGCGTTTCTGCAGGTTAAAAAGACCGTACAAAACAAATACCAGTGTGGCGATCGCCATAAAAATCCGGTTCTTGCGGATAATTCCTACCCAAATCACTTCATTCAGGTTATTCGGAATTTCAAAGGGATTCAGAAATACATCCCACTGCGTACCGCGCATAAGGTCTTCGCGCAAAATCAGCAGTGCCACACCAATTAAAACCATGGTTACCGCCGTTCCGTTTCCATTCTTAACAATGGTGGAGAACATAAATGCCATCGATCCCAAAAAGATAATCGGGTACATTAACTGGTACGACATTTCCAGCAGATTAATTTTGTACAGCAGTACCGAAGCCAATGCTGAAAACAGAAAAGTAATAATAAATACAAGCGTATAGATCATTATCAAACGTACCAGCCAGACTTTATAACGGTAGTTCGGAATTCCGAAAAGTATTTCCAGCATCCGCGAGTCGTCGTCGTTTTGTATGCCAAAAACCGAGGGGTAGAAAATGAGCAAAATGCCCGGAAATATCAGTAAGTTATACACCACATCTTCCGACATGGAGCCGCCGTTGTAAACCGTTTGTACGGCAAAAAACAAAAAGAACGCAAGCGCTGCAATTAAAAACCAAATAAACCGGTTGGCAAAGATGATTCTTAAGTTATACCGTATCATTTTAATTAAAATGTACAGCCTGTTTTTTATATCGAATTGTCGTTCCATAATTCCTTATACAAAGTCTTTTAACAAACACAAATAAGCATCCTCGAGGTTTGGCAATACACTAACCGCATCAGGTGCGGGCTTTTCTTTGGCCAAACAACGCATCTTAATATTTTCGCCATCGCGCATGTGGTGAACAATCATTTGTTTATTGGCCATATTATCAAATTCCTTAGCCGGAACCGAGAACTGCCAAACAAAATTGTTGCCCATATTCACCATATCGTTAGGTGTTCCGAAATATTTCAGGTTACCGCGGTTGATTACCGCAACCTGGTTACACGAGCTCGAAATATCCTCGATAATGTGCGTCGAGAAAATTACGATCCGCTCGCGGCTCAGCTCTACCAGCAAGTTACGGAAACGAATACGTTCGCGCGGGTCGAGACCGGCGGTAGGCTCGTCAACCACCAAAATACGTGGCAGGTTCAGCAGAATTTGTGCAATACCAATCCGCTGTTTCATACCGCCCGAGAAGGCACCGATTTTATCTGTACGGCGTTCCCACATATGAACACTTTTTAATACATATTCCAGGCGGTCTTCACGCGTTTTGGTATCTTTTATACCTTTCAGAATTGCCTGATAGTCGAGGAATTCCCAGGCCGACATATTTTCGTAAGTACCAAAAGCCTGTGGCAGATAACCAATTAAACCCTGCAGCTCTTCGCGGTATTTTTGGGTATCCATTCCGTTTATCCATATCTTTCCGTAACTCTGTTCGAGCACACCGGTAATAATCCGCATCATAGTTGATTTACCGGCACCGTTCGGCCCGAGTAATCCAAACATACCCGTTTTAATTTCCAGCGTAACACCATTCAATGCCCTGAAAGGTTTCTTGCGTTTTCCGATAAGCGGAATTTGGC
This sequence comes from Draconibacterium orientale, assembly GCF_900111425.1. NCBI lineage: Bacteria > Pseudomonadati > Bacteroidota > Bacteroidia > Marinilabiliales > Prolixibacteraceae > Draconibacterium > Draconibacterium orientale. Next base: position 38,870 of record NZ_FOHT01000022.1, read on the forward strand.
GAACCATGTTAAAGTATCCACGGCGAAGGACTCCAAAACGCCCCTCGATACGCGCAATATTTACATCTTTATTGTGAATGTATTCTGCAGTTGCATAGAAAACCAGCAAAATGTACCAGATAATTGCAAGGAAAATTACCATGCCCAGGTTATCCCAGTCTTTGTAGAAATAGAGCAGGAACACAAGTGGCACAATCCAGAATAAAATATTGTAAATCCACTTATTCAGTTTAAGGTAGAAGGCTTTCCCGGTCGCTTCATGTTTATTTATCAGCACCTGGTTTAATGGCACCCGCAGCAGGAAAAGGAAGAAGAAGACACCGTGCGACAATACCCACATCCACAAATGACTTTCAATGTAGAAGAAGGTAAAATAAGCCACAAAGATAAACAGCGGCACTTGCCAAACGAGATCTGAAAAATCGCGGAAATGTTTATAATCTTTTGTCAGGCCGGCACGTTCGCGGATTTTTAATCCCGATTTCCACTCGCGCATAAAACGCGAATCGCGGTCGTAAATTTTTACCAGCCTCCGTACTTTAATGCTTATCGGTTCGTTTTCATCGATCACTTTTTCGCTGGCCTGCCGCAAACTGGTCATGGTAAAGGCGACAACACCCGGCACCAAAATAACCAACAGAATAAAATCGAGCAGCTGCCATACAAAGCTATCTACCCGCAGGAAAATAAGAACAGCACCGATGATAAACACCGTTAACATTCCCAGTTTTAAGCCAAGATGTAGTGATTTTATCCAATTCAGGGCATTTTCCATTCCGGCATACAGGGTTGGAATAAAGATGAGTGTTAACAACGTGCTGAGCGCCAAACCGCCAATTACAGTTATGGCAAACGGTGCGCCAATGGCTCCAACATATTCGGCCTGCCCCATTGCCAACGGAAATAAGGCTACGATAGTTGTAATTGCAGTAATTAAAATCGGGCGAACACGCGAAAGGCCGGCGGCCATTAAAGCACGCGACTTCCGGTAGCCCCGTTTTCGGAGAATATTGGTATAATCAATCAATATAATTCCGTTGTTCACCACCACTCCGATCAGGATGATAAAGCCCATCAGGGTGTTGGCGTTAAACAGGCTGTTTCCGGTAAATATCAGCGCCAGGAATGACCCGATGGCGGCCAGCGGGATAGAGAAAATCAGCACAAATGGCGTTGATACCGATTCGAAAACCGATGCCAAAATCATTAAAATAAGAATAAATGCGGCGGCAATCAGAAACTTAAATTCGGCATACTGATCCTCTTCGTGAATCACCTCAACGGCAACTCCCGACGGCAGTTTATAGGCACCAATTATTTCATCAATTTCAAGGCGGTATGCTTCAAGCAGATCATTCGATTCGCTGGCTTCGTCAATAAAACTGTAGGTCAGTTCAATCTGCTTCTCCTGGTTTACACGGGTAACGCTGGCCATACCTTCGGCATACACCATATCGGCCAGTTCGTCCATATCGTAGGTAGCGCCCTGGTTATTGCTTACCTGCAGGCGGCGAAGATCTTCAATGCCTTTTTCATTGTCTTCTTCGTCAACACCATCGGGTAATTTTTCTTTAATTACAATTTCGTATTCTTCAGTTCCCTGCTTAAAATTCACTCCCGAGGTAAACTGTCTTGTAAATGTTCCCAGCTCCGAGGTTATATTCTGAAGTGTAATTCCGTATTCAGTCAGCAGCATCTGGTTGAAATACATGTGTACTTCGGGCCGGTTGTTCGACACGCTGATGTTTGCCCGGCGAATTGTTTCAAGGTCTTCGATGTAGTAAAGTAAGTCTTCGGCCACACCTTTCATTACCTCAAAGTTTTCACCTTTTATTACCACGCGCTCCTGGTTCGAACCAATTCCCATAAACTGCTGGAATCCCTGAGTGCCTGAACGGCCACCGCCGCCACCACCACGGAAACGCGCACTCGACGTAGGTGCTTCAAGGCCAACTTCTCCCTGCGAAACATTTCGAATACGGTCTTCAACATCTTTTTTGATTTCGGCAATGGTCCGGTCATCAATATCTTTGTAATCTTCGCGAAGAATGAAGGTCAGAATTGCTTCCTCTGCTTCAATATTCGCCGACAGATCTTGTTTCTCTGCAATATCCTCCAAACGGCTTTCCACATCGGCAACTACTTTATCAGTAGCCTCCAAAGTTGTTCCGGTTGGCATGGTAACGTAAATATTGAATTGCTCCTCTTCAACCTCCTGCAGATTGGTTACGCTAATAGCCAACACAATAAATACGGTTAAAAAGAAGAATACCAGCGCACCGATAATAGTACGCGCAGGAACACGCATACTGGCTTTTAGCAGCAGAATATAAATTTGAATGATGCGGTTATTGGTGGTTACTTTTTCGTAAAAAACATTGTGTTGCCGTTTTTTGCGCAACAGCACGTGAGCCGCCATTGGAATGAGCAGCAAAGCCACAAATAACGAAACAATAAGCGTTGAAATAATAGAAACACCCACGTGGTTACCCAGCAGCTTTACCATGTAATCGGTAGAGAAAACAAAGGGTAAAAATACGGTTACGGTGGTAAGTGTTGCCGCTACAATCGAACGCCAAACCTCTTTTGTTCCCTGGGTTACCGATTCCTCGGGACTCATTTTATTGCCCGAGAGCCGGTATATATTTTCGAGCACAACAATACTATTGTCGAGCAGCATACCAATGGCCAATACCAAACCAACCAGGGTTAAACTGTTCAGCGAAATATTGAACGCGTAAAACAGGTTGAAAGCGGTAAATACCGAAATGGGGATGGCCAGTGCAATAAATGAAACAATGCGCAGGTTTTTCAGGAACATCCAAAGTACAAAAATGGCCAGCAAACCTCCAACCAGCGCCAGGTCGATAATCTGATCGATGTTTTTCTCCATGGTTTCGGCCAGGTTAGTCTGAACCACGATTTGCACATCTTTGGCCGCCAGTTTTCGGTTTAATTCGGCAATCTCTTCCTGTACGTTATGCGACAGTTCGATAAGGTTGGCCTGCGAGTCGCTCACCAGGCTCATCGAAACCGCATCCAACCCGTTTATACGACTGATCGATGTTTCCTCTTTTACACCAAAAAATACATCGGCTACATCTTTTAAATAAATCGGACCATCGGCCACCACAATATTCTCGATGTCAGAAACCTTGTCATATTCGGCCGTAACATGCACAAAATACTGCTTTTGCGCATCGTGCAGGTAACCGGTAAATGTTCGGTTGGTTGAATTGCCGGAGATAGCACTCTGAATTTGTGCCGGTGTAATTCCGTAGGCCTCGCAGGCGCCCGCATCGTAGGTTACTTCAATCGAACGCTCTTTACCACCAAAAACCGATACTGAAGCTACCCCGTCGATATTTTCCATTTGGGCAGTAACTTCCTGGTCAACGATATTCCGCACACGATCAACACCACCGCTACCGCGTATCTGCAGCTCCATAAACTGGTTGGTAAGCTGGTCCAGATCAACACGGTTAACCGTTACAATAAAGTTATCGTCGAGTTCGCTCGCAATCAGGTCAATCTTCTCCTGCAATTTCAGGAAGGTGTATTTAAAGTTGACGTTCTGTTTAAAATTTACCTGTATGGATGCCGAGCGGTTGTTAATGAACGACTCCATATCTTCAATGCCTTCCATTGTCCCGATTGCTCCTTCAACCGGAATAACGGCCTGGTTTTCCAGGTAGCTCGGATCCACCTCAATCCGCGATTGAATCTGGACATACAGCATCGGGAGCTCGGCATTTGGCATGAGTTCCACCGGCAACTGTTTGTAAGAGATGTAACCCAACATGGTTAATCCCAAAAACAGCATACTGATGAATATTTTTCTGTTGATAATGAATTTCATTTTTTCTTTTTTTGGAACGCTGATGACACTGATTTTACAGATTATCGCAGAATTTGATTTGTGAATACTTTTCTTTTCACTTGCGGTTTTTTACCAAAGTTTAATAATAATCCTACTTCAATATCAGTCGCTTTTAAATAATTTATCAGTTGAAACTCATGTGCTTCTGTCACAGTTTCGGCTGCTTTTAACTCAAGAATCACGACATCCTCAACAATAATATCTGCATAATATTCTCCAACCACATCTCCCTGATAACTTACTTTTATTGGTTTCTGCGATTCAACTTTCAACTCCTCGTTTTGCAATTCTATTAAAAGTGCATTTTGATAGACCTTTTCCAAAAAACCATATCCCAATTCATTGTAAACCTTATAGAAGCACTTAATTATTGCTTCGGTTAAATCGGCATATTTGTAATCTGTTTGCATCTATCAGCGAGTTTCAGTTAAATCAACGTCATCTGTGTTCTAATTCGTCTTCACAAAAACACTCCTCACCCTATCCAACACATCGTAAACACAAGGGATTACGATAAGGGTAAGCAAGGTTGATGTTACCAAACCGCCAACCACTGCCAGCGCCATTGGCGAACGCAGCGATGCACTTTCGCCAAAACCAACGGTAAGTGGTAACAGGGCTAATATGGTTGTTAAACTGGTCATTACAATTGGTCGGATACGTTGCTGCCCGGCTTGCAGAATGGCTTGTTTTCGTTCAACTCCTTCGCGGATAAGCTGATTGATCCGATCGACCAGAATAATCGAGTCGTTTACGGCAATACCCACCAACATAATCACCCCGATAATGGCCATAATGTTGAATGTTTTTCCGAGAATAAAGAAGACGAGAACACTACCCACAACGGCCAGCGGAATTGTCAGCAGAATGGTAAACGGGTGAATGAGTGACTCAAACTGCGAGGCCAGCACCATGTAAACCAACACAATAGAAAGCAACAGCGCAAAAGTGAGGTTCGTCAACGATTCCTGCCGTTTTTCCTCTTCACCGGTTACCATGATTCGGTAATCGGGCAATAAATCAATGCTTGCTGTTTGCATGCGGATGTCGTTTGCCACATGATCCAGCGGAATACCATCTTCCAATTGTGCTGTAACTTTTCCTATGCGGTTTTGATTCCTTCTGAATATTTCTTTAGGCGATACGCCGTAACTGATATCAGCAATTTCACTTAAACGGAAAACCTGATCGCCCGATGTAATAATCAGCGAACCGATTTCATCGATACCTTTCTCAGGAACCTTAATGGTAATATCCTGCATTTCGCCGCTGCGTTCCAGTTCGCCGGCATCTTTCCCCTGCAACTGATCCTGCATTTGCGAAATTACACTATTGATATCGATGTTATACATTCCGGCGCGCATACGGTCAACGTGGATTTCAACCTCAGGCGCACCATCTTCAATCGATGTTTGAATATTAAACAGTCCGTTAACTCCCTGCATTTTTTCTTTTACCTGGTTAACAACGCGCTCAATTTCGTCCAGCTCTTCACCACGAACCTCAACCACAACAGGAGCTTCGTCGGTTCCCAGAATCGATTGCAGCGCACTTTCTTCCTGAGAAAAACTAACTTCCAGTCCTTCAATATCAGCCGTTAACTGATCGAGTGTTTTTACAATACTCTCGGTTGAAATGGTTGTTTCAGGTTTAAGAATAACCTTTAACTCTGCCGTATTTTCACCTTCAAAAACAGCATTTTGGTCGCCTGAAATACTTGACGACGGACCGGCCTGCGAATAAATTTTATCCAAATTATCGCCCAGGTAATCCATTAAAATACCTTCCAGGTTTTTCACTGTCGATTCGGTACGTTCCAATTCAGTTCCTTCCTGCAATTTCAGGTTAACAGTGAGCTCATGCGTTTGTGTTTTAGGCATAAACTCGGTACCAATGTGCGGGATCAACAATCCGGCGCCACCAATGGCTAAAGTTGTAATGATTATCACCATCCATTTCGCATCAATTACTTTTGATAAGAAACGGCCATAACCGCCGACTTTTACCGATTTTGATTTCAGCGGTGCAGTTTGTTTTCTGTAAAAACGGTGGTACATCATCGGGATTAAAAAGATGGCCACTACCAACGACGAAAGCAGCGAAAAAGCCACTGTCCAGGCCTGATCTTTAAACAACTCGCCCGAAGCACCATGCAAATACACAATCGGTAAGAATACGATAATCGTTGTAAGTGTTGATGCCGTAATTGCGCCACCCACCTGGGCTGTTCCGTTAATTGCCGCATCTTTTACACTCATACCATTTTCGTGGTTTCGGAAAATATTCTCCAAAACCACAATGGCATTGTCAACCAGCATACCCGCACCTAAGGCGAGCCCTCCCAATGTCATAATATTTATGGTGAGATGGTTGAAATACATCAGGTTGAAAGTGGCCACAATCGAAATTGGAATGGCAACACTTACAATCAGCGTGGTTCCGAAACGGCGAAGGAAAACAAACAAAACCACCACGGCCAGCAGAATACCCAGCAAGGCTGTTTCCTGCACTTCGCCAATGGCACTGCTGATGAAACGGCCCTGGTTGGTTACGCCAATCAATTCGTAGCCGGGAAGTGCTTTTTCAATATTTACCAAAGCTTCGTTGATTTGCTCAACCGCATTTACAGTATTGAATTTGGTTTCTTTGTAGATGGAAAGCCCCAAACAACGTTCGCCGTTGATGTGAACGATGTTTGTTGGTTCTTTATTACCAATGGAAACTGCAGCTACATCTTTCAGATAAACCGGTGCCATTGAAACGCGGTTTTGAGAGGCAGAAGCAGTTTCGGTGCTGCTAACAGCTTTGTAACCCACAATCAGGTTTTCAAAATCTTCAACCGTTTGCAACAGCGATACACCTTTTACGATGTATTGTGTACCCATGTCGGTAATTTGCCCACCCGAAACGTTGCGGTTAAAATTCTGAATACGCGATGCCACTTCGTCCATTGTAAGCCCCTGCGCATCGAGGCGATAAATGTCGGTTTCAATAATTATTTCACTCTCTTCCTGGCCCGACAATTCAACTTCGGCAACACCTTCCAAACGAACCAACTCGTTACGCACGTAGTTTTCAGCTACTTTTCGCAGCTCGTTCATGTTGGTAATTTCGTTGTGCTTCAGCCCGATTATCATTACCGGCGTAGTGTTTGGATCGTGTTGAGTGATCTGAAGTTCGTCAATATCGGAATTCTGGGTAAGCGTATTCAAGGCCTTTTGCAGGTCGAGAAAAGCTTCATCCATATCTTTATTCCAGGCGTATTCTACGGTTATTTGTGCCGATCCTACCCTTGAGGAAGAAGTTACCTGCACCACGTCGGACTGGCGAATGGCAAGCGCTTCGATGTTTTCAACAAACTGCTGCTCCATTTCTTCCGGAGGTCGCTCGCCCGAAGTCACTTCCACAAAAATGCGGGGTGAGTTCAGATCGGGAAACAGATCGACCCCCAGTTTATCGTACGAAATGTAGCCCAGCAACAAAACGCCAAGCACCACCATTAAAACGGTAACCGGGTAATCGACAGAAAATTGCGTTAATTTTTTCATAACTGATTTGTCTTTGTTTTACCGGCTACACTATAAAATCACTTTTACTTTTGAATTATCGCGGAGTGTTTCAAATCCTTTTATAATCAAACGGTCGTTCGCGCTGAGGCCTTCAGTAACTTCAATTTCATCCTGGTTGGAGATACCTGTTGTGATACGTCGATCATTGGCAGCGCTGTTACGCCCAACAATAAACACATACTTTCCACGCGAACCGGTCATTATCACGTCTTTCGGAATAACAACAGCACTGTCTTTCTGAGCCGTAATAATGTTGGCTTTTATAAACATTCCCGGACGCAGTTTCAGCTCCGGATTATCAATTTCGAGCTTACCTGTAAATGTGCGTGTTTCGTCGCTGATAATTGGCGACAGTTCAGTAACATGCCCCACAAGCGTATCTTCAGTAAGCGTATAGTTCGTAATCATTACTTCCTGCCCGGTTGTAACTTCCGAAATGTTTTTCTCGGGCAGGTTAATCTCTACATACATTTTGTTGTAGTTCATCAGGCTAACCATCCTTTCGCCGGCCGACACACGAACGCCTTCGGTGTAATAAGGCAGTGCAACGACAACTCCTGAGAAAGGCGCCACAACCTGCATTTTTGACAACTGTATTTCAGCACTTTCGTAATTGTTTTTGGCTGAAATCATCGACACTTCAGAGTTACGCATTTCGAGCAGGGTTACACCACCTTTTTCGTACAGCGACTTTTGCTTTTCGTATTCCTGTTCCGAAATCTCAAGGTTCAGTTTTGTCGATTCAATATTCAGTCCGTTCAGGTATTCTGCATTTTCCAGTTTTATAATAACCTGCCCTTTTTCAACGCGGTCGCCCAGTTGAAATTTGCGGCCCGTTCTTGGGTTGGTTTGTAAAATATAATTTCCTTCAATTTCAGAACTCAATTCGGTTTCGTAAACTGCTTTTGCCGTTCCGGTAGTACTTACAAACTGCTGAATACTTTTAAGTTTGATATTTTCAACTGAAACAGGAACAGCTAATTCTGTTGATTCAGAACCGGTTTGGTTGTTACACGAAATGGCGGCAACAACAACACCTAACAGGATAAGTAATTTTATATGCTTCATTTTTGGTATAATTTTCATGGTTTATTTTTGATTATCGGTTACATACAATTCCTCAGGAATAATGGCTTCGTTTTTTTCGAAATCGTACAGCGATTGTATTTTAAGGTTTAGCAATTCGATTTTATAATTTATAAGTGCCTGGCTTAATGCCACTTTTTGCGACGACAGCTGGTTTTGATACAGGTTTAAATCCATACCAGTCAGGTCGCCGTTCTCGTAACGCTCCAGGTTAATTTCGTAGGTTAGCTGTGCATTGCGTTCATTTTGTTTTGCCAGTTCAATTTGGTTCAACTGGTTAAGAATGTTACGGTAAACCTGGCGAATATCAACCACAATTTGTTTCTTTTCTTCATTCAGGTTCAACTCCTGCGATTCGATAGCAGCTTCGGCGGCGGCAATTCTTGCTTTACGCTCGCCCCAGTCGAAAATTGGAATATTAAAACTGATACCTACCGACGGACTTTTTGTTGGATTCTGGTAAATATTACCCAACTCATTGTTATCGCCGGTAATACCAAAACGCAGGTTCATATCGCCTCTGAATTCATTCTGCGATTTGGTACGGATAAGATCGAACTGACTGGTTTCCACATCGATTTCGCGCTGACGCAACTCCATTCTCGATTCCAAACCATTTTCAATGGCTTTATCCAAATCAACAGGAACAGGATTTACGCTTACATCGGCCAGAATCATTATATCTTCAAAAAGATCCATGCCCAAATAAAGCTTCAACTGATCTTTGGCATTCTCAAAAGCCACCTCATTGTTTTGCAAAGTAGATTTTGCCGTAGCCAGGTTCAATTCCGCCTGGTATTCTTCTTCTTTTGCAGCCAAACCGGCTTCCACCTTGTTTTTAATTATGTCGTAACTTTTTTGCGTATTGTCCAGCTCGTCTTTTGCAATCGACAAGTTCATTTGCGCCATATAAACGTTGTAGAAAAATTCGGTTACATTTCGCTCCAGGTTTAAGTATTGCATGGCGTAACTTATCCGGGCATTTTCAAAGTTCAGCTCCAGCTCCTTCAGTTGAAGTTTTAAGGTATTATAGGTAAATAAGGGCTGGTTCAGGTTCAAATACAGGTTGTTAAAAAACACCTCACTTTCGGTGAACGAAGAACTGGAATTATTACTCGACCAGCCAAACTCGTTGGTAAGCGAGATGGTACCATCGGTTATTAAAATTGGCTGAGCAACGGTAAATAAGGTACTTGTTTCGAAGTTTTCGTTGGTGTACCATTCGGAAACACGGTTATCGAAACGCCGCTGTTTACTGTAATTTACCGGATTAACCTGTAGCGAGAAACGCGATTTCAGAGCGGCCCGCTGGGCTTCCAGGTTTTTTTGGTAACGCTCGAGATTTAATAACGACAGCTTCAAATCAGGGCTTCCCGTTTCGGCAATACTTAAAGCCCTTTCCAGGGTTAAGGCCTCCTGTGCCTGAACAGCAAAAGTAGCAGCCGCCATAACAAACACGGCAATTGCCAGCTTTCGCATAAGTTTGATTTTTGTTTTCATCTTAGTTAAAATTTTTCTTCAATTGTTCCGTTCCGAATTCGCCACTGCTTTACAATGATTTAGTTCGCAACGTATGCTGATTTATTTTATAATTTCACGATTTTTACTGCATCGGCGTATATCATTCGCAAGTCGGTTTTATCGGTTAATTCGATAACCGCTTTTTCCGATGAGAAATAAAATGAGCCCAAATGCACCCACCCTGTTTCGGCACTTTGCGAATCAAGGAAAGCTTCTTCCGCTCCGTCGTCGCCATGAATAATAAAGTTTAAACTTCCTTTTTCTTCTCCGCGGTTACGGCCAAATCCGCGCCCTTTATAAAAGTGGTAAAACACATCGTAGTAACCGGCCTCTTTCACCGGCACATTCCAGCGGGCAACCTGCTCGCCATTTCCACCTTTAATGTAGTAGGCCGAACGAACGTACTCGCCGTAAAACTCGTCGCTGGTTGTGGCCGTCCACGACAACGGAGGCCTCCACCTGTTTACACTCGAATATTTTTGTTTTGTTTCTTCCTCTTTTACGATTAGTTTTTCGAGCAAGCTAACCTGGTGATTTTCGGTTATTTCAAAGCCCGGATCTTCGTTATCCACAATTTCTTCATTAGGCAGTTTTGTTTGAACCGGTGTTGAACTGATACGCTCTCCCTCCCACACTCTGGCTTTCAGGTCTTCTTCCACTTCGCGAAACATTTCCATATAGGTTTGCGGAACGTTCTTCGATGTTAAAGAGTTAAAAATCACCATACGTGGCACACCATCAAAAAGGTAGCTCATTTCTTTGGTTTGGTGAGCTGCCAATTCAATCAGCTTATCTACGGTATCTTCCGAGCCCATTCCCGGAGGGCCAAAGCCACGGCCGCCGCCACCACCTGCAAGCCGGAAAGTGAGTTTTACCAAACCATCAACATCCGAAAAGTTGGTTACTTTCAACGAGATCATGGTTTTCATGGCATCTCCCGATTTTACCTTTACACCCTTTATGGGCGAAACCAGGTAGCCCGGCAATGCTTTTGCTGTAAACCAGCTGTTCATCATCGGTTCCAGCTCGATACCAAACCGGTCTTTTATTTCTTCGTCAAATTCCTCAAACGAAATATTCTGGTACTTGTACTTTTCCAGCACACCGCGCAGAAAATCTTCAAAATCTTCTTCACCAGCCTCCAGTTTTATGGTAGAGAAAAGCACATCGCCTTTCAGTTTAATTACGCTGTTTATGATATCGCTTTGGTCAGGATCAGCAAGAATTTCTTCGAACGAATAATCCTGCAGGGCGATATTTGCCATAATCTCGGGGCTTTCGCCACTCATGCTACTCATAAACAGCGATCGCATATCGGTGGACTGACTTTTTAGATAAGCCTCGAAAACGCGGTTGGTAATCGGCCATTTATCCGATTGAATATTGTTTTGAAAATTGTACAACCAAGGAAAAATAAAATACGGATTTGGCGACTGCTCCATGCTCATTTCTCCGCGCGACCAGCGGCGTTCGGTTTCATTTTCTTCGGTAAATTTCTCGAGAAACTGCTCAAGAACGCGCAACTCTTTATCTTCATCGGTCATTTCGGCACCGCCGCCACGGCCTCTCCAGCGCCCCATTCGTTCTTTTTGCTTTTCAAAATCAGCTTCGCGAAACATGTAGCCTTTTTCCTGAATGAGCACCTGCCCAGGCTGAATAACTTCCTGCACCGATGTCCACATGCGCTCGTAGGTTTTAAACTGCGCGGGAACTTCAACCAATGCCAATTTCTCGGAATTGTACTCGAGATTATAACCCCGCTTAAAATCTTCGAAACGTTCGGAAATTATTGAGGCCAACGTATCTTTCGATTCCGGGAAAGCATTGCTGAAATGGTCGTGCCCCTCGATTAGCCAGATGCCAAATTCAAAATCATTATGCTCCAGACTTTTATATTCGTAATTACCAATGGCCAGCGAAAGTTGTGTGAGCGGTGTTTGCGGCTCAAAATGGAACTTACCTGCCGAAACCTCTGTCCTTTCACCTTCCGAAACCGCTTGTAATCCTTCTTTTGTGTTAACGGTTAACGAATAATCCACAAACCCGGGTTTGTACCAACTTACATCTTCCGTGCTATAGGTAACACCAACTTTCGGATACCAGTTGGCTTCGCGCGTAAGCAACACATAATCGGGCGTTACAAAAGCATAACGCTTGTCAACATTCAATACAAATTGTCCGTATTTTTCCTGCCGTAATTCTTCGTCGATATCCAGGTAACAATACGCTTCATCGATAGTTCCGTTGTAGGAAAATTCAACTTTTACACTATCGCCCGGTTGTAAACCAGGCTGATCGGAAACGATAACCAGATGATCTTCGCGTAAAAACGGTGTTGTTTTTCCGTTTACTTTCAGATCGGTAATTTCCAGGCCTGCATTCAAACTAAAAATCAGTTTCGACAAAGGCTGCTGCAAATTGTTTTTCAGCATTATTGCCGATTGCACACTCAACGATTCGCCGTTATGATCGAGCACAATATCGTGCGAAAGCACATCGGCCAGCGGCTCGCTTACATATTGATTATTCAGCTCGATAATATCAGCACGTAAAGCTGCTGTTTTTTTGAAACTATTAATGTGATTAAAAGCCAGAAAGCCGGCACCACCAATAAATACAACACTAAAAATAAGCGAAACGTAGGTCATTGCCTCCGACTGAGGTAAACGTTTCAGCAAGAAAATGGTAAGGAAAATGAAGCCTGAACCCAGTCCGAAATATATGCCGCGATGAATAAGAATTACACTAAGATTACTAAATCCAATAATATCGGAACTTAACATGGGAATGTTAAAGGCCATATAATCGAAAATGTAATAATATTTGGCCTGTAAAAGAAAGAGGGTAATCCCGATATACCCCAACACCAACACAAAAGTGATGGCCTGGTTGCGGATTACGCTCATCAGCAAAAACGACAGCCCCATAATAAAAACAAGGGTTGGAATACTTATCAGCACCAAATACACGCCGTACGAAACCCAATCGATGGGAGTACCTTTTGCCAGCGCATTAAAAATAAGTGCCAGGATAACCACCGCTATATTCAGAATCATAAACACCTGCATGTTGCCCAGTGTTTTTCCGATAACGTATTCGCCGTTGGTCATCGACCGCATGTATATTACCTCGGTGGTATCCAATTTTTTATCGCGTTTTAAAAAGTCGGAGGCCAGAAACACCGCAATTACTGCCTGAGCCACATTTAAAATCAGCAAATTAAAATACGGGATTGCACTCGGAATCGCTCGAATGGCCCAGCTTTCGCCGCCACCGCCTTCAATCACCATTCCGAAGTTTAATCCGAACAGTACCAGCAACGAAAGAATACTGAATATGCGGAAAAACCAGCTGCGAAAAAGTGTTTTCCGCTCGTATTTTGCTATCGAAAATATATTATGTAACGAAATCATTTATCCGGTTTTAAGCGTTAGACCATTGGTTTAGTTTGTTTTCCATAAAATGCACATAAGCGTGCTCCAGGTTCGGTTCCATGGGTTTTCCCTGATACCCGTCAATCTCATTGGCAACAACCTGCACTTCCCAGCCACCATCGATCGGGATGGTAGAGATTACAGGATATTTTTCGTTTATTTCCAGGTACTCCTGTTCGGTAGCTTCAATCTGCCAAACATGGCCTTCGGCTTGTTTTACGAGCTGCTCGGGCGATCCGGCAAAAGCCAGTTTCCCCTGGTTGAGTAATGCCATATTATCGCAGGTACTCGAAATATCGCCAACAATATGTGTTGACAGGATGATAATTACGTCGCGGGTACTAATGGTTGAAAGCAGGTTACGGAAACGAATACGTTCTTCGGGATCGAGGCCGGTGGTAGGCTCATCCACAATAATAATCTTCGGATCGTTTATCAGCGCCTGGGCAATTCCCAAGCGGCGTTTCATACCGCCCGAAAGTTTATTGGCATTCCGGTCGCGCACTTCAAACAAACCCACTTCTTCCAGCATTTGATCAACCGCACTTCGTCGTGCTGTTCCGCTTTTCATCCCCGCCAAACGGGCGGCATAATCTAAAAACTCCGAAGTTTTTAGTTTCGAGAAAAAACTAAAATCCTGAGGTAAATAACCCAACATCGAGCGAATTTCGCGGCGATGTTTCGAAAGTTCGTAATCGTTGAAATATACTTTGCCGCTTGTTGGTTTCATCAGGGTTACCAAAATGCGCATAAGGGTTGATTTTCCAGCCCCGTTTGGACCCAAAAGGCCAAACATACCATTTGGAATTTCAAGGTTGAGGTTATTAACAGCGTAACTGCCTCCCTTGTAAATTTTGTTTAGATTTTCTATTTTAATATGCACCTTGCAGTAAAATTTTAAGAGAACATTGCTTTGGACTTACAAAGCATAAAATCGTTTAATATTGTTGGTGCACTTTTATGATTTAAATTACAGGCTTCAGCAGATTTCTTTCGTTTCCAACGACTAGATAAAAGACATTGCGACAGCAAATGCACAACAATACGAACACACAGAACTACAAAAACAAAAAAAGCTCTACAAAACCTTGCAAAGCTGATACTTTCGTTGGGCAAATAAAGAAAGTCGGGGAGTCAACAATTACAGATTAAAAACACCATTTTTATAATTTTAGTGTATATCGGTGATCTTTCACGCAGTCGGTTAACACTACTTCGTAGGTACCTCTTTTTAAATGGCTAAAATCCAGGCGGGTTTGAATACTCACATCGCGGCCAAGATTCGACCCGTCGATATGTTCTCCGTTTTGGTATATATTTACATACACCGGCTTATTCCTGGTATTTAGAAACGACACATTCACCATTTTCCCTTTTACCCTAAAATAGGGCTCGTAACAAAACGTTGCGTTACTTACGCTAATTTTCTTATCCTCTACTTTCACAACACGGTTTATACTCTGATTGCCGTAATTGATACTAACACAATACAGCCCATCGCCCAACCCCGAAAAATCAAACATTTTTTTAAACTCGGTCTGATGCTCGGTTTCTTTGTGGTATAGCACTTCTCCGTCGAAATTGGTAAGACTCACCTGCAAGGGTGCTTCGTGAGAAAAACTATAGGCAAGCATTGCCGTGTTTTCTTTCACCTGTACAAATTCCATTTTGGGTAACTCGGTGGCACTTGCCGCTCCTGCAACAAAAAATGCCAGGACTATAACAGTCCAAAATTTTGTTTTCATGACTTTTCATTTAATTGTTTCTTACTTAATAGACACAAAAACAGCACCTTTCGTTACGCCATTTGGCAATTAGTCGACCAACGGCAAGTTAGCGTCGGTCAACACAAAAAAAACCGATCTCAACAACCGGCTCCAACATCAAAAAGCAGGGATAAATAAACTACTATGCAATGGAAGTACATAGTTTTAAGATTGAATGAAATTCAAAAAAGAATAATTGACAAAACATACATGAGTATTGAGCATTAAGTATTGAGTAATGAGTATTGAGTAATGAGTATTGAGTAATGAGTATTGAGTAATGAGTAGAGAGAAAAAGAAAGTGAGTCTCAATACTCAAATCTCTGTACTCAAATCTACTTCCTTTTATAATGGAAATTTAAGAAACTAAAGCAGCGGCAATAAAATTGCAGGGTTTTAACCATTAACCAGAAAATAAAAGATAAAAAAAAGGCTATCAGTTAATCGCTGACAGCCTTATCTAAATCAATAACATTTTCTGACTATTTTTCTAAACTAAACGTAAATTCATTATTCAAAGAACTCAAAATCACTTCGTACTTTCCACCTTTCAAAGCTGAAAGATCGTATCCTGAAGCTACATTAAACGCTTTTCCCAAATCCGACTTATAAACCAAACCGTTTTCATCGTAAATGTTCAAGCTTAATCTTTCCTCATCGAAGTTCAAATAAGAAAGTTTCAAAACATCGTTGGCAAAAGCAAAGTAAGGATCAATTCTTAATTTTGAATCGCCTACATAGATACCATTTGATGCTACCTGGATATCCTGGATTAAACGCGTGTCGTTTACGCGAAGATTCATGGAATAATTTCCGTTTTTAAGATTTTTGAAATCATAAATCTTTTGGTAAGAACTCAATGGCTTTGTTGTTTGCTTGTAATAAACCAACTCGCCATCCTGGGCATGAATGCTCAATTCGAACAAGGATGCATTGTTGTTTTGAATTGTTACTACCGCTTTGTCGGCTGACAACGGAGTTACACTCATTTTTGGCTTCTCAACGGCTGTTGCAACTGCTACAATCGCAACTGCCAATACTGTAGATAATAATTTAATTGTTTTCATAACCATTCTTTTTTGTTTAACATTGAATGACACTACAAACATATATGTTTTACAGCATACATGCCAAATAACATGTTAAAAAAATTAATTAACTGCATTATATTTAACATTCGGCTTAACATCAAGATTATTAACACAGCGTTAACATGCTTGTTTCCAAGCCTTATTACGGCGAAATTGGCGCTTAACAATTATCGTGCCATTTAGAATACAGCCATATTAAACATATCTTAGCATATTCTCAAAAAATCGTTAATTCAGTCGATTACAATACCTTATAGTCTTTATTTTCAAGCACTAACGACTCCAACAAGTCGCTCTCGACAACAACACCAACCACAACTTTTCACTCCTAAAAACACCAAAACCCCACCAACATAAAACCAACTACCAATCCGCAATTCTCCTCCTCGTAAAAACACACCCCGCTTTTTCAAACAGCTAATAAAAAAATCCGACTTAAAGCCGGATTAAAAAACAAAAAAGGCTGCCGGAATTCCCGACAGCCTCTTAAACCAATAACATTTTCTAATCTATTTTTCTAAACTAAACAAAAAGTCATTATTTCCTGAAGTCAATATTACTTCGTACCGACCAGCATCCAAAGCCGAAAGATCAAAACCTGTTGCAACATTAAAATCCTGACCCAATTTCGACGCATACACCAAACCGCTCTCATCATAAATATTCAAACTCAGCTTTTCGTTGTCGAAATTTAAATAGGTAAGCTTTAATACATTGTTTGCAAATCCGAAGTAAGGATCAATTCTCATTTTCGACTCACCCACAACAATACCTTTTGAAGAAATATTAATGTCTCTCACCAAACGAGTATCGTTTACGCGAAGATCCATTGAATAATCACCATCTTCAATATTTTTAAAATCAAAAATCTTCTGATAAGTAAGAGCTGGACTTGCAGATTCTTTATAATACACCAACTCTCCATCTTTAGCACGAATGCTCAACTCGAACAATGCCTCACCTCCATTAAGAATAGAAACAACCGCTCTATCCTCTGACAAAGGTACGATATCCATTTTCGGTTTCTCTACGGCCGATGCAACTGCTACAATTGCCAGCGCCAACACTGTTGTTAAAAATTTAATTGTTTTCATAACTATTTTCTTAAATTGTTTTCATTTTAAAATCACTCTGCAAACATACATGTTTTACAGCATGCATGTCAAATAACATATTAAAATAATTAAAAATGTTGTGATAATTTAACATTCAGCCCAACTATATATTTTTATAAATTTGCACAACATCCTTATTAAAAGGCTTTATGTAAAGAAGACACTTTGAAACACAATTTTCGTGCCATTTTCATTTATGGCGTGTTAAATAATTTTTAGTAATTTCTAAATAAATAGTAAAATATGCATATCAATATCCTGCATCTCGCAGAAGGTGCCAGAGAAGCAAAAGGAACAGTTATTATTATCGATGTTTTGCGGGCCTTTTCCACAGCCTGCTATGCCATTAATAAAGGAGTCGAAACCATTATTCCGGTTGGTGATATCGATTTGGCTTATCGCTTAAAAAAGGATAATCCCGGTTACCTTTTAATTGGCGAGCGACATGAGCGAAAACCGGAAGGTTTTGATTTTGGGAATTCGCCAACACATATTAACAATGCAGTTATTACAGCCAAAACAATGGTTCAGACCACAAGTTCGGGCACACAGGGAATTACAAATGCCATAAATGCCGACGAAATAATTACCGGCAGTTTTGTAAATGCAGGCGCTATTGTTAATTACATTCGAAAAACCAATCCAAAAGAAGTATCGCTGGTATGCATGGGATTTGCCTGCCGCTACCCCACCGCCGAAGACTCGCTTTGCGCCGAATACATAAAAAAAGAACTGGAAGGCCGGCCAAACGATTTTCCGGCAATGGTACAAAAGATTAAAGAAACCGATGGCGCCCGTTTTTTCGATCCGGCTACCGAAAGCTGGTCGCCCGAAAGCGATTTTCACCTGTGCATGGATTTAAACCGTTTTGATTTTATACTGAAAGTTGAAAAGGTTGGCGATTTAAATTATCTTCGGAAGCTTAAAATTTAACCGTTTTACCGATACAATAAGGAATAACAAAAGCCTTGTAACAATGCAACAATACAATTTCGACGAAATAGTTCCGCGCAAAGGAACCAACTGCCTAAAACACGATGCACTCGAACAATTTTTCAACTCGGCCAATGCACTGCCACTTTGGGTGGCCGACATGGATTTTAAAACACCCGATTTTATTGTTGATGCCATAAAAAAACGTGCCGAACACGAGATTTTTGGTTACACATTCCGCCCCGATTCCTACTACGAAGCAGTGATTAACTGGATGAGCCGGCGCCATCAGTGGGACATCAAAAAAGAATGGATCTCGTTCAGTCCGGGTGTTGTGGCAGGACTGACTTATGCAATTGAAAGCTTTTCAAAACCGGGCGACGGTGTTATCGTTCAGCCACCGGTTTATTTCCCGTTCTTCGACAGCGTGAAAGGCACCAACCGGAAAATGATCGAGAATCCGCTGAAAAAAGAAAATGGTCGTTATACATTCGATCTGGAAGATCTGAAATCGAAGATCGACGAAAACACCAAACTGTTGCTGCTTTGTAATCCGCAAAATCCAGGAGGAATGGTTTGGACACGCGAAGAACTGGTTGCACTGACAGCTATCTGCCTGGAAAATGATATCATGATTATTTCGGATGAAATTCATTCGGACCTGATTTACAACGGCCATAAACACATTCCATTAGCCAGCATCTCGGAAGAGGTGGCGCAGAACTGCATGGTTAGTATGGCACCAAGTAAAACATTTAATGTTGCAGGGCTTACCTCATCGCTGGTAATCATTCCGAACAAACGAAAACTGGCAGCTTACGAGCGCACCATTGGCGTTGGACATCTGGGAATGGGAAATATTTTTGGCTCGGTAGCATTGGAAGCCGCTTATACACACGGCGACGAATGGCTGGAACAGCTGCTCGATTACCTGTGGGGAAATTATCAGCTGCTTGAAAAATTTGTACAGGAAAAACTTCCGCGCGTTAAAGTAATGAAACCGGAAGCCACTTACCTGATCTGGATGGATTTCTCGGATTATGGCATGAAAAACGATGAGCTGGCAAAATTCACCGTTGAAAAAGCGGGTGTGGCACTAAACGATGGCGGGCGTTTTGGAATTGGCGGCGACGGTTTTCTTCGCCTCAACATCGGTTGCCCGCGCAGTGTGCTGCAGGAAGCGCTTGAGCGCTTGGAAAAAGCTTTTGCTTAAACTACTTTTGCACCGTCTTTTAAGGCGGTGATACGGATTTCGCCATCTTAATCAGATTTTTAAGGATTTTTGTAGAATTGAATTTACAAAAATCCTTAAAAATCAATTACTCTGTTACTGCCTTCATACACCGCTCTAAAGAACGGTGCAAAAAATACAATTAGCAGTGATCGTGTTCCAGATCAAACTCACTTTACCTTACCCGGATTCTTTTTAACAAAGTCGCCCCAGTTTTTATACGCCTTCGATTTTTGCGGCTTGTTCATTTGTATAAAATGACAAATGGCTACGGCAACTGCATCGGTTTCGTCGAGTACCTTATCCAAGTCTTTCAGGTCGTACACTTTTTGCAGAAAATAAGCCACCTGCTCTTTCGAGGCGCGTCCCATTCCGGTAATGGATTGTTTTACCAGCAAGGGAGCGTATTCGTGAATCGGCACATCGAACATCAATGCGGCAGCCATAAGCACGCCTTGTCCGCGCCCCAGTTTTAACATCGACTGTACGTTTTTGCCGTAAAAAGGCGCTTCAATGGCCATCACATCGGGATGATATTCTTTTACAAGGTGCAGTGCCCGCTCGTGCAACACTTTCAAGCGCTGATAATGGTCCTTGAATTTCCCGGGCGTAATGTTTCCCATGTGCAAAATCACCGGTTTTTTATTTCTAATCTCTACCAAACCATAGCCGGTTACCGTTGTGCCGGGGTCGATGCCCAATATACGAAGCGGTTTATCCATTCGTTGAAAATAGTAATTTGTTGCTAAGCTGCCGTCAAAGGTACTGATATTGTTTTTTTGAACCACAATAGACACATAGAGCACATTCGATTACTTTCTTAATTAAAAGTTTTTTTTTTGATTGCCTATTTCTATTTGCCAATTACCTATTCAATCACAAATCGTTAATCATTCTTTGTGTTACTTCGTGCCTTCTTTGTGAATCTTTGTGGTTCAATTTTTACCACAAAGGGCCCTAAGTACTCACTAAGTTTCACAATGTCATTGAAAATTCGCAAATCATCATTCACCTCCGTTTTCTCCGGTCGAGTTGCTGAACCAGCACACCCGAAACAATAAATAGCAAACCAATAAAAGTTGTAAAGTAGATGGTTTCTTTTAAAATAAGGTGAATAAATACAAGCGACAGAAAAGGAGCAAAAAATACCAGATTGCCAATTTTGGCGTTGCTGCTGGTCAGGTTCATGGCTTTTAACCACAATACGTAAGTAATACCCACCTCAAAAACACCAGAGTAAATGGTGGCAATAAATGCTTCGCCCCAATATACTTTAAACGATGAGAATAGTGCCACAACAGGAATGAGGTAGATAAGACCAATAGCAAAGTTGAGAAAGAGTTTCACTACCTGATCGCGGGTATCTTTTACATTAAAAATCCAGTACAACGACCACAGTACGGAACTTCCAACCGCCAGCACAACACCCAGCGGGTTTGTACTGCCAAATCCATCGAAACCACCCTGCGACGAGATAAAAAACACGCCAACAAAACTGATGAGCAGCGCCACAAAACTTATCCAGCTGATCTTCTGTTTGAGCATCGGTACCGACAGCAGTGCCAACGTTATGGGCCAGATCATATTCAGCGGTTGCGCCACCTGCGCCGGAAGCAGCGAATAAGCTTTAAACAAAACCAGGTAGTAAAGCAGCGGATTAAAAGCCCCCATTAGCAGCGAATACAACCACTCGCGTTTGGTCTGCCGAAATATTAAATGCGTTTTTCGTTGGGCTACCAAAACAAAAAACAGCAACACTACCGTTACTGCCGACACATAAAATATAAGCTGAATAAAATCGTACTCGTGCAACGCCAGTTTAAACGATGTGGCCACGGTTGACCAGAATAACACCGCCAATCCGGCGTATAAATAGGTTTTTACGGTTTGCGACATAAACGGGTAAAATAAGTACACCAAAGTACAAAAAGAAATTGAATGGTTTTCTGCCTAATGCTATGCAAAAAAACAACAACACGGATTAGCCAAAGGAGATTTTTCGCGTGTAATTTGCACATTACAAAATCTGTCAGGCCATATTTTCGAGGACAAAACAAACAATATCTGCAAGTTACACTAGCAACCACCATTAAGATATATATTTAAAATACAGTTATATATACTTTAGGTTTAATTGGGAAAAAGAATTGCCGCATAAACAATTATGACTATTTTTGATAATATCAAATGATAGTATCAAATAAATAAACTATGAAACCACCATACGAAATAACAAGTAAGATTTTAAACTTAATTGCTTCTATTTCAGAAAAAATTGGAGAAGTTAATGCTGCTCATTTAAATAAACCTCCAACAGAATTAAGAAAAAGAAATCGGATAAAAACGATTCAATCCTCACTCGAAATTGAAGGGAACACGTTGACAGTTGAGCAAATTACAGACTTACTGGAAAACAAAAGAATTCTTGCTCCGAAGAAAGATATTTTGGAAGTAAAAAATGCCATCAGCATTTACAATCAACTTAATAAATTCAAAGTCTTCGAATTAAAATCGTTGTGTAAAGCACATAAGATTTTAATGAAAGACTTGATTGAGAATCCGGGAAAACTTCGAACCGGTTCGGTTGGAATTGTTAAAGGTAGTGATATCGCCCATATTGCACCTCCCGGAGCTTTGGTTCGTTCGCTAATGTCTGATTTGTTTAACTATCTAAAGAACGATGATGATTTAGTTCTGATTAAAAGTTGTGTGTTCCATTACGAATTTGAATTTATACATCCGTTTATTGATGGGAATGGCAGAATTGGAAGACTTTGGCAAACCATGATTTTAAAAGAACACTCCCCTGTTTTCGAATTTCTTCCCATTGAAAGTCTCATAAAACAAAAGCAAAAAGAATATTATGGTGTTTTAGGGAAATCGGACAAACAAGGAAACTCAACTTTTTTTATAGAGTTCATGCTCGAAATAATAAAAGATGCATTGGAAGATTTGTTAAAAGTTCAAAATATCAGTCTGACGAACGATGACAGAATCATGAATTTTAAAGAAATCATCGGAACAAGAATGTTTTCAAGACAAGACTACTTAAGGGCATTCAAAAATATATCTCAGGCAACTGCGAGTAGAGATTTAAAATCTGCTGTTGACAATGGGATTATAGAAAAATATGGAGATAAAAGAACAACAAAATATAAATACAAATAAAAAAATAAACCTAACGCGAGGAATAAGTCATACCTGGGGTAAGCACCGAAGCTTCGGGGCGATAAGTCGAATCTCGTCACATCCTCAGTTTCGGTCAGACACTCAGACTCTCGCCTGACCGCCACGACCTCATATCACCACTGTTATCTTTAAAACTCCGCCTCCTCAATAGCCCGCATAAACAACCCTTCTTTATTTTCCGGCTCTTTATCAGGATAAACTTTTCGAAGCTCCCGGTATTTCTCGCGCGATTCTTCGGTAAACACACTTCCCGGGTAACTGGTTAGCATTTGTTTGTACAGCTCTTTGGCTTTTTCTTCCTGCCCCAGGTGGTAGTTGTAAATTTCGGCCAGCAGGTACAAAGCATCGTCGCCCAGCAGGTCGTAACTAAAATCGGTAACAATAGTTTGCAGGTATTCGGCAGCCATGGCGTAGTTCTGGTTATCAATTTCAATTTTAGCCTTGCGGAACAGGATATTATCCACCAGCGAATGATACGGATATAATTCTGCCAAACCATCGAGAATGGTCATGGCCTCATCGCTTTTGTTTTGAAAAAAGCGCAAATCAGCTTTCGCAAACATGGTTAAAGGAACTGCCGTTGTATCGAGGTTAAGGTTATTTCCAATCAGCATCGACAGCTCCATTGCATCATTGGCCGTTAGTTTCGAAGTGCTGGCTTTTAACACATCCAACTGTGCTTTTGCCCAGCTAAAGTTGCCCATATAGTAACCCAGTTTTGCTTTTTTCAGCTTCACCTCGTCGCCCAGCGAATTCTTTTTATTGGCTTCAATTACCTGCGAATAAATGAGCATGGCTTCCCACGGATCGTCGGCATATACATAAATATCAGCCATTTCCGTTTTTAGCAGCCCCAGTTCTTCGGGTTTCAGCTGCGGAACTTTCTCTCCTTTCTCCAGTACTGTAATAGCTTTTTCGGTATCATCCAGGTAGAAGGCCAGCAAATGCGCATACTCGCGCACCAAATTCAAAGTTGCCGGGCCAATGCTCAGGTAAAGTAATCCGTTCTCAAAATCGGTGGCTAAAGCTTGCCCCTGCTCCAGATTACCGCCTCCCTCGTTGGTGTATTCCATGTATTTGGCATGAATATTCCGGGCATAAGCCTGTGAGAAATATGGTGTTTCTTCTCCTTTATCCATCAAATATTCGTAGGCTTTTTGAGCCTGGGCATACTCCTTATTTCGCAAGGCCATATCGCCCAATTGTGCAATCTGCCCGTCTTCTGCTCCGGTTCGTTTATCTAGAGCAACCGATTGGCGCAGCGCACTCGAAAATTTCTTTTCCTGCAGAAAAAACCAGATCAGCAAACGATTGTAGCCAATTATTCTAGGTTCGGCCTGAATACGTTTTAGTACCTGCCCCCGAAACTGGTCGCGCAAACCATCGTCGATATCCAGCCGCATAGCCGACGACAAACTGCTTTGCACCCGCGCCAGGTGTTTTTCATCTTCGCGCAACAGGTTCAGGTACTCTTCCATCATATTGGTGTAATCGCGCAAATACAGATGTGAACGCGCCAGTTCGTAATTAAACGATTCTTCGGGCAAAGTTGCTCTCCCTTTTAAATAGGTATCACGCGCCAAACCGTATTCGCCCCAGCCCAAAAACGAATTGGCAGTAGTTAAATAAGCGCCGCGGTTGGCGGGTATTTTGCTAATCGCATCCTGAAACATTAGCAGGGCTTCTTCATTACGGTTCTGGCTTTTATAAACCTGCCCCAGATGTACGTAATATTCCGGCCGCGGCGTTTTCTGTTTTTTTATCTCACGTTGAAGCTCCGACTCTGCCTCAGCAAATTCATTTAAACTTATCAGGCTGTTGATGTAATATCGGAAGTACGTGCTGTTGCGCGTCAACTCGTACACCTCTTTTAACAAAGGCGCTGCTTTTTCAAAGTCCTTTGCATTGTAATAACGAATGGCCAAACTCGATTTCGTTTGCACCTCGGAGCGCTGTTGTTGCGCAAATCCGGTATTCAATCCCGTTATTAAGAGGAGTAGTATAATGAATTGTCTCATTGTTTTCAGCTTGTAATACAAAAATAACACAGTTGTTTAAACTATGCTTTTTTTCAAAACAATTTTGAGAGTTAGGAGTTTAATCAATTTTAGTTTGATTTTAAACTTTTACATTTGCACAAAATTAATTTGTTATGGCACATGAGTTGAATGGCAGGGAACGCCTGCCCAAGTGGATGAAGATGAAAATGCCGAAGGGAGAAAGCTATTCGAAGGTAAAAAACCTGGTAAATAAACATGGTTTGCACACCATTTGCACCAGCGGAAACTGCCCGAATATTGGCGAATGCTGGAACCGCGGAACAGCCACGTTTATGATTTTAGGAAACATCTGTACCCGCAAATGTAAATTCTGTGCCGTACCAAATGGAATGCCGCTTGCTCCTGATTTGGAAGAACCTAAAAAGCTGGCAGAATCGGTGCGTATTATGGGCGTAAAACACTGCGTTATAACTTCGGTTGACCGCGACGATCTGGAAGATCAGGGTGCCGGAATCTGGGCCGAAACCATTCGCGAAGTGAAACGCGTAAATCCGGAAACAAAAATTGAAGTGCTGATTCCTGATTTCAGAGGAAAAACAGAATTGATACAGCAGGTAATCGATGCCGGTCCGGACGTGATTTCGCATAACCTGGAAACCACCGAAGAACGCACTCCGTTTATTCGTTTTGCTGCAAAATACCGCCGTAGCCTGGAGGTAATAAAATACGTTGCCGACAATTTTGGCCGGGCAAAATCAGGGATTATGCTTGGTTTGGGCGAAACACACGAAGATGTGCTGAAAACAATGGACGACTTGCTGGAAGCCGGTTGTAAAGTAATGACCATCGGTCAGTACCTGGCGCCAACAACTAAACACATGCCTGTGGTTGAATACATTACTCCAGAGAAATTTGTAGAATACCGCAACATCGGCATCCGCAAAGGTTTTAAGTTTGTGGAGAGTTCGCCGCTGGTGCGCAGTTCGTACCGCGCCGAAGAACATGTTAAAGCATAAGTTGTACAATCAATCTAATTCAATCTCTTATCAATCTGATTCAATCTAGAGCAAAATGGCAGATTTTAATTTCGTCGATCTTGGCTTAAAAGAATACAAAGCATGTTGGGATTACCAGGAAGAAAAACTTCAGGAAACCATAGCCGAAAAAAGAAGCACGGGCAAACCCACGTCTCACAATCATTTTATTTTGGTGGAACACCCGCATGTTTACACCCTGGGTAAAAGTGGCGACGAAGCCAACATGATGGCTAATGCCGAATTTCTGAAAAAGATTGAAGCCACCTATTTCAAGATAAACCGTGGTGGCGATATTACCTACCACGGCCCGGGGCAATTGGTTGGTTACCCGATTATCGACCTGGAATACTATAAAATCGGCGTACGCGAATACATCGAAAGAATGGAGGATGCCATTATTGCAACCGTTGCCGAATACGGGTTGGAAGCCGGACGAAAAGAAGGAGCTACCGGCGTGTGGCTGCAACCCGACCATAAAGTACGTGCACGAAAAATTTGTGCAATCGGTGTGCGTGTGAGTCGCTATGTTACCATGCATGGTTTTGCGCTAAACGTAAATACCGACATGCGTTACTACAATTACATTAATCCGTGTGGATTTGCCTCGTCGGCAGTTACTTCCATTCAGCAAGAGCTGGGTAGAGAAATTCCGATGGAAGAGGTAAAAAGAATTGCGATGGAGAAGTTTAATGAAGCGTTTTAAATATCTACTAGCACGTTAAGTCTTAAATTTCGGGCACGTCATTCCGAACTTGTTTCGGAATCTCTCTACGAAAAGAAAGATGCTGAAATAAATTCAGCATGACGTAACGGATTTATATATTTGGTGTGATTCTAATTATTGGTGACCTAATTTGTTAATCTTTTCAATTATTTCGCCTTCAGCATTGTCGTACACTTTCCGAATTAGCGGATCGTTAAAATTCATGGTGCGCTCTTCAAAAGCCATATCGTTAATGCGCCCAAATAGGCGTTCTTTTGCCGTGCGAATATCTTTTCCGTAAATATGGTACGAATCGGCCTGCCAGTTCATACGCCCCAGTTTTACGGCTTTACCGGTTTTTTCGGCAATTCCGGCTGCAATAACATCTTTACTGAATTGAATAAATCCGAACATATTCAAAAATCCGGCATTCCAGGCATCGTTGCTTCGGTAGCGGATGTTGCTGTTCAGCCACCAGGTACCGTCTTCGTCTTCCAGGATACGGTACCACAACGATTGTAAACTTGGCGGATCGTCGCAGGCAAAATCAACATTGGGCATCCAGGTAATCATTTGTGCCTGCCGCGTAAAAGGCTGTTCGGCCAGTTTATTAATCACATTTTTTATCTGGTCAACCTTAAAATCACCAACTTCTTTTGATTCTCCGTCCACCAGTTCTTTCCAAACACCATAGTTTTGTAAACGCCCGTGATAGGTATATTCCGGACGTTTATCTTCCGGATCATTCATGTTTTTAACCAGGTGGTCTTTCAATCCTTCCAGTTCCAACACGTATTCGCGCAAATCTTCAACACCACCCGGAAAGGCCATGTGTATCATCGGATCGGTCTCTGGCTCCAGAATCGTTAAATTCATCGTACAATCAATACTCAACGGATCTCCCGGCCGGTCGTACTGTGTTTTAAAACGGGTTCCTTTTCCATACAAGTAAATAAGTGCAGTTTCGTAAGCTTCGGCCAACGATTTTCCTGTTATCGAAATCACCGGAATGTTTTTCATTTTAATAGTTTTAGCGATTCTACTAATCGAAAGGATTTAAAGATAGAAAAAAGGCAGGCGAATGAAACTTTGGCGTGTGGAAAAAATGAATTGAAGCCATAATCAATCAGCTTGGTTTTGCATTTTTTTAATAAGTCTTTAATTTCTTAGGAATTTATTTTCATTACTTTTATATTTTTATCCATTCAAACTGATTTTAAATTTTAATCTATAACCAATTAACAATGAGTACGAAATCGACTTCGAGAAGAAGTTTCATAAAAGGTGCGCTGGCTGCAGGAGCCGGCCTGGTTATCGTTCCGCGCCACGTGTTGGGCGGCAACGGATATCTTGCACCATCCGACCAATTAACAAAAGCTATTATCGGTGTTGGCTCAATGGGCCGCGGTCATATTCCTTACGAGGGCACGCGTGTAGTTGCCATTTGCGATGTGGACACCGAACACCTGAAACTGGCCAAAAACCTGATTGATTACGATGTGAAACAATTCACTGATTTCCGGGAAGTATGCCAACTCCCCGAAGTTGACATTGTGCATATTGCTACGCCACCTCACTGGCACGGCATTATGGCTGTTGAAGCCGCCAAAGCCGGAAAAGACATTTGGTGCGAAAAACCAATGACCCGTACCATTGGCGAAGGAAAGAAAGTAATGGAAGCCGTAAATGCCCACGGACGTATGTTCCGTCTGAACACCTGGTTCCGTTTTAAAGACCAGTTTTACGGACTGGGAACCGATGTTAAGCCACTAAAAAAAGTAATCGATAGCGGGATTCTGGGCTGGCCGCTAAAAGTTACCGTAAGCGGAATTACCGGCTACAACTGGAAATTTTACTGGCAAGGCAAACACAACCTTGCTCCGCAACCGGTACCGAAAAACCTTAACTACGATATGTGGTTGGGGCCTGCGCCGTACAAACCTTACAATGCCGAGCGTGTTCATGCCAACTTCCGGGGCTACTGGGATTACGATGGCGGCGGATTGGGCGATATGGGGCAACACTACCTCGACCCTGTTCAATACATGCTGGGCAAAGACGATACCAGCCCGGTAAAAATTGAGGTTGACGCACCACAACAACATTACGATGCCGTGGGTACCTGGCGACGTGTGACTTATACTTATGCCGATGGTTGCCAAATCATTCTTGATGGCGAAAACCGCGACAAAGATGCAGCCTACATTGAAGGACCACACGGAAAAATCTACCAGGGCTTCAAATCAGACATTCCTAACCTGCAAAGCTTTATTAAAACCTTACCTGATCCTGAACCGCAGATCGGCATTTTCTCTGAATCGGTAAAAACCCGCAAGAAGTTTGCACTGAACGAGACCAACGGATTCCGGTCGGCAACACTTGTGAACCTTGGTATTACTGCAGTTCGATTGGGACGCACATTGCATTTCGATCCTGAAAAACTGGAGTTTATTGATGATGAAGGGGCAAACCGTCTGATCAATCAACCAATGCGCGCACCGTGGACGATTTAAAGGATGAAGGATGAATTAGTAAGGATTAATAAAAAGGATTAATGACAATGAAAAAATACATAGTACAAATTACTACGATTCTGTTGCTGGCCTGCCTGAGTATGGCCGGAATGGCGCAGGACAAGCGAACACTCGACACCAAAGTTGCCGATGTTCTGGCACAAATGCCAACGAAAAACCTCACGCACCGCGACAAAGCGATGAACGAAATCTTTTTGATGGGCAACGAAGGCTATCAGAAACTGGCAGCACAACTTGTTCCGCTGGGTACCGGCGACGATACTGCAGTGCGTTTTGCGCTGAATAGTTTTTCGCGTTATGCCAGCCAGTTTGGCAAAACTGATGAACGTGCTTTTGCCGAAGAGAACCTTTTAAAAGCGCTCAGTAAGGAGAACGACGTGGAGGTAAAAACGTATTTGCTTAACCAACTGAACCTGGTTGCAGGCGAGAAAACGGTTGAGCAGGTAAAAAACTACTTAACCGATGAGCACCTGGCAGAACCGGCAGCACAAACCATCCTCTCTACTAAAGATCCGAAAACAGCAGAGGTGTTTCTTGCGGCATTTCCAAAAACTGAAGGAAATACACAAATGACCATCGTTCGAGCTTTAGGCGAATTAAAATGTAAACGCGCCGTACCACTGATCACTCCTTTGGTTGAGGCCGAAAACGAGCCAATGCAAAAAACAGCACTGGCAGCGCTGGCAAATATCGGATCTCCTGATTCATACAAAACATTATTAAAAGCCGCCGGCGACTTTAATTACGAAGCCACCAACGCTGCCGAAGCATTTATTGCTTACACCAACCAACTGGGGGCAAACGGAGAACTGGTACTGATGGAGAAAGCCTGCAAAGCCATTTTTAAAGCCAACACAGCTACCGATAAATTACACAACTACTCGGCAGCCCTGGCCATTTCTGCCAAATATTTGGGTTACGAAGCCACTCCGCTTTTGCTCGATGCTGTCGATAATGCCGACAAAGCTTTCCGCTATTCAGCTTTACATATTGCTGAAAAAACCGGCGGAGTTGCCGACACACGAAATTGGATTGCCAAAGCAGAAACTGCCAACGCAGAAGTTAAGGCAGAGATTATAGACATGCTGGGAAGACGGGGTTGCAAGCAGGCGAACGATTTTGTTTTGGCCAGCCTTAATTCGGATGCTGAAGTTGTTCGTACAGAAGCAATAACCGCTTTGGCAAAACTACAGGGAAGTGAAGCCATTCCAACATTAACAGCACATTTGGCAGAGGGAAAAGACATTGAAGCAATAACAAAGGTGTTGAACACCCTGCTTGACAAAGAACATTTATTCCTGATCGCCGCGAACCTCGACCAATCAACCGGGAAAACCAAAGCCGCTTTCATCGATCTTATCGGTGCCAAAGCCGGATCGCAATCTTTCGATGCAATTTTGGCTGCAACCGCCTCAGCCAATGCTGCTGAAAAAGCTGCAGCTTTCGATGCTTTAAAACACGTTTCA
Source organism: Draconibacterium orientale (assembly GCF_900111425.1). Classification (NCBI taxonomy): domain Bacteria; kingdom Pseudomonadati; phylum Bacteroidota; class Bacteroidia; order Marinilabiliales; family Prolixibacteraceae; genus Draconibacterium; species Draconibacterium orientale. Next base: position 69,425 of record NZ_FOHT01000022.1, read on the forward strand.
ACCTACGAGAATACCGATGCCTTGCTAAAATTGTTACTTTCGGTTTCGAACGAAAGCGAAATTACAGCCGTACAAATGGCATTGGTTGCAGCAACTAAAGGCCAAAACGCAGAACAACAAGCCAATGGAAAGGTACTTTCGGCACTTGCCGCTACCAGCAAAAAAGCCAGGATTTTCCCTGTACTACCCGAAATTGGCGGCGACGCTGCCCTTAAAACTGTAAGTAACTATTTCAACACCTCTTCGGGCGAACAAAAACAAGCAGCCTTTTTAGCTTTAATCAACTGGAAAGATTATTCCGCCGCGAAATCGTTATACGAAATTTGCCAAAACAGCACCGGCGACTACCAGGCAAAAGCGGCCATCAACTTTGCCCGCATGGTAAATTCGGCTCAACTGCCCGACGACCAGAAGTTACTGCAATTCCGTAAGATTATGGAATATGCCGGTTCGGATGCTGATAAAAACTACATGGTAAAATCGATTGGCAACCTGCGCACCTTCCTGGCGCTGGTGTACCTCGAAAGTTTCCTCGACAACAAGGCCTTAAAACAAAGTGCGGCTCTTGGAATTAAAGACATTGCATTACAAGGTAAATTTTATGGCAACATTGTTCGTGGTGCCCTTGAAAAAGCAGCTTCGGTTATGGAAGGCGGCGACAGCCAGTACTACAAAATCGACATTGAAAACTACCTGAACAACATGCCGAAAGGCGATGGTTTTGTATCGATGTTCAATGGCAAAAACCTTGATGGCTGGCAGGGAATGATTGCCGGTGGCAACCCAATTGCCATTGCCAAAATGAGCGAAAAAGAACGTGCCAAAGCGCAGCAGGAAGCCAACAAAGCGATGCTGGAAAACTGGAGCGTAAAAGATGGATGCATTGTTTTCAATGGTCATGGCGGCAACCTGGTATCGACAAAAAATTACCGCGATTTTGATATGATTGTTGACTGGCGCATCAGCAAAGAAGGCGACAGCGGCATTTACCTGCGCGGAACACCTCAGGTGCAAATCTGGGATACCTCGCGCGTTGAAGTAGGTGCCCAGGTTGGCTCGGGTGGTTTGTATAACAACAATGCCGACAATGTGCGCGATCCATTGCTGGTTGCCGATAACCCGATTGACGAGTGGAACACTTTCCGCATTACCATGATTGGCGAAAATGTAACGGTTTACCTGAATGGTGAACTGGTGGTTGACAACGTAAAAATGGACAACTACTGGGACCGCAGCATTCCGATTTTCAGCGAAGGAACAATCGAACTGCAGGCGCACGGCAACGAGCTGGCTTTCCGCGATGTGTATGTTCGTGAGATCAACACCAAAGAAATTGGATTAACGCAGGAAGAGATCGACGAAGGATTTGTGTCACTTTTCAACGGTAAAAACCTCGACGGCTGGCAAGGTAACAAGACCGATTATTATGCCGAAAACGGCGAGTTGGTAGTAAACCCTCAAATGGGCGGCCACGGCAACCTTTTCACCGAAAAAGAATACAGCGACTTTGTTTTCCGTTTTGAGTTTAAACTCACTCCGGGCGCCAATAACGGTCTGGGAATTCGTGCCCCACTTGAAGGCGATGCCGCTTATGTGGGTATGGAATTACAAATTCTGGATAATACCGCGCCAATTTATGCCAACCTGCACGAGTACCAGTACCACGGTTCGGTTTACGGAACCATCGCTGCAAAACGCGGCTTCCAGAAACCGGTTGGCGAATGGAACGTGCAAGAAGTAATCGTTAAAGGAACTAAGATTAAAATTACCTTAAACGGCGAAGTGATACTGGATGGCGATATTGCTGATGCTCGCGAGCACGGTACCAAGGACGGTAAAAACCACCCGGGATTACAAAACGATAAAGGTTTTATCGGATTCCTGGGGCACGGCTCAGAATTGTGGTTCAAGAACATCAGAATTAAAGATTTGAGCGAATAATGGTAAAAGAGTGATAGCCTCACTCGGAGTGAGACCATCACCTGTCTCTAAAACAAAGATGCCATCTTTTTTTACGTTATGTAGAAAGATGGCATCTTTTCTTATTCCGAATAAATTCTTCCTAAATAGCGATAGCTTCACTCCGGGTGACGCTATCGCTATTTTTTCGCAGAATCCTGTAATCACCTCACAAACAGGCCTCCTGCAGCCGTGTAATACCCCAGAAAACTTTTTTGCACCCTTGCCGCAGCACTGCAACAAGCAAAAAAATATTATGGATTGCTTCCCGCAACTGTGTAACACCCCGGAAACTTTTGTGGAAGGCTTCCTGCAGCTGTGTAACAGGCTGAAATTTTTGTGGCGAGCCTCCCGCAGCTCTGCAACATAGGTCTAAACTTCGTTAGACCCCTCTCGCAACATTGCAACACGGGTCTAAACTTTATGGTTTGCCTGATGCAACCCTGCGGCAAAGAAAAAATAATTGTGTAACGATATCGCCAGCCGTGCAATAATTGAAAAGTTTTTATGGCTAACAGACTACCGTTTTGCAAGAAGTTATTAAAACAAAAATGCTATAAAAAAAGTGATAGTCTCACTCAAAGTGAGGCTATCACTCTCCTAAAACAAAGATGCCATCTTTCTACCTAAAGTAAATAAAGATGGCATCTTTTCTTATCAGGAATAAACTCTTCCTAATTCTTCTTCACATACTGTGTAAGAATAACAATCTGCTGACCACTAACTTTTCCTTCAATTTGCTCAGGATTATCGTGTACCAGCGAAATGTTACGAACCGCTGTTCCACGTTTTGCAGTAAATCCACCGCCTTTTACGTTCAGGTCTTTAATCAACACAACGGTATCGCCGGCTTGTAAAACAGCGCCATTGCTGTCGAGGTGTTTTACCACATCGTCCGGATCAATTCCTTCACCGGTTGCTTCGGCCCACTCTTTAGTTTCTTCGTCGAGGTAAAGCATATCAAGCAGGTCTTGTGGCCAGCCTTCAGCTTTCAGTCGGTTTAACATTCTCCAGGCCACTACCTGAACAGCCGGAACGGTGCTCCACATGCTGTCGTTTAAACAACGCCAGTGGTTGGCATCCATTGTCTCCGGATCGTTAATCTGGCCCGAGCAGGTTGCACAAATATAAATGCTGTCTTTTTCGCTTTCCTGTGTTGCCGGCGGCACGGTGTAAACCCCCAGGTTATCTTCCGATCCGCATAATTCACAAACCGAAGTGTGTTTTTGCAATTCTCTTTCTATACTCATTTTGATTGTTCCTGTCATTTCGAAGGAAGCATGACTGAGAAATCTTTCGCTTCAATGAACAGATTTCTCCTCCTTCGTCGTCGAAATGACAATTTATTTTATGTTCTTCCTAAAACAGTTTCTTAAAACCGATTACATCTTTCACCTCCTGCAATGTTTTTGCGGCTGATTCGCGGGCCTTATCCGCACCCATCTTAGCCACTTTTGCCAGGTAAGCATCGTCTTGCAGAATCTCGATAATCCGCTCGCGAATTGGCGATGTGTAAGCGATAATATCTTCTGCCAGTTGTTTTTTCAGATCGCCATAACGGATTTCGCACTTGTTGTACAATTCATCGAAATGCGCCACTGTATCGGGTGTAGAAACAATATCCAGCAGTGTAAACAGGTTCTGAATAGCTTCCGGTTTTTCCTGGTTCATTTCTGTTGGACCTGAATCGGTAACCGCACGCATCACCTTCTTGCGAATCGATTTTGGATCTTCGTAAAGGTTGATGGCGTTGCCTTCCGATTTTCCCATTTTTCCGCTGCCGTCCAATCCCGGAACTTTAATCATATCGCCGCCACCAAAAGTATACGGACGTGGAATCGGGAATACATCGGCTTTGTACATGCGGTTAAAACGTTTGGCAAATTTACGCGCCATTTCCAGGTTTTGCTCCTGGTCTTTTCCCACCGGTACAAAATGTGCTTTATGAATAATAATATCCGAAGCCATTAAAACGGGGTAAGTCAACAATCCGGCATTTACGTTATCCGGGTTCTGACGAGCTTTATCTTTAAACGATGTTGTACGTTCCAGTTCGCCCAAGTAGGCATTCATGTTTAATAGAGCGTACAATTCCGAAACTTCAGGAACATCGCTCTGAATGAAAATCGTTGATTTTTCAGGATCGATGCCGCAAGCCAGATACTCGGCCAGCACCTGGCGCACTCCCGATTGTAAATTCTCAGGCGTTGGGTGCGTAGTCAGCGAGTGAATGTCAGCAATAAAAAAGTAGCAGTTAAAATCGTCCTGCATTTTTAAGAAATTCTGCACGGCTCCAAAGTAGTTTCCAAGGTGCAAATATCCAGTCGGTCGTATACCGCTTACAACTGTCGGTTTATTCATTATTTGTTTTTTATATGGTGTTGTGCGCAATGCGCAAAGCCATCTGATTTTTAAGTGAGTGCAAAAATAGAGATTCGTGGGGAAAGTAAAAAAATAAAATTCCTTATGATCTAAAAATTAATACAGAAGAAGCCGTATTGATGAAAAACGGGAGGAAATCACGAATCAATCAGGTCGGCAACCTGGGCTCCGGTGCAGACAACCATATCTTTGGGATTGATTTTTATCTGCATACCGCGTTTCCCGGCACTCACAAAAATGGTTTCGAAATTCATGCAGGTTTCGTGAATAAAGATCGGGTACGGTTTTTTCATGCCCATTGGCGAACACGCGCCACGAATGTAACCGGTGAGCCCCAACAATTCTTTCATCAGCACCATTTCTGCACTTTTATTCTCCGATATTTTTGCGGCCTTTTTCAAATTAAGTTCGGCGGCTCCGGGAATTACAGCTACAAAAACGCCTGTTTTATTGCCTCGCAGAACCAGGGTTTTAAAAACCTGCTCCACATTCTGTCCCAACGATTCGGCAACATGTGTGGCACTTAAATCCACCTCATCAACATGGTATTCAACCAGCTCGTACGCTATCTTTTTGCTGTCGAGTAAACGGGCAGCATTTGTTTTCTTCATTTCGAAATAATTTACCTGCAAAAATGGGATTAATACCAAAATGACCACAAAATGCCGCATATAAATTTGTTATTTTCCGTTTCTACTGCGTTGAAAAATTATAACGTAGCTCGGCTATGCTAAAATTTTTCGCCTTGTACAAACGGAAAATAACCGGCATATCCAATACGGCATTTTATAATCAAATTGGTATAAAATAAAAACATTCGGTCGTACAGCACAAGCCTTCTTTGCATCGGCTGCCTTTTTTATTGTTTAGAAGAAAGCGTAAATCAACTCTTCGTTATCCGTTTTTAGAACATCGCGAATAGTTTCGTAAAAGTGCTGCTTCCCTACCAGTGCTGCTGTTAATTCGGCCAGGTACGCGGCGTCAAAATAGTTGCCTTGCAAATTGGCACTTTCGATATGCCCCTTTTTTACTTCCAGATGAATTTCGAGTGTTCGTCCATCGATTTCCACTTTATTCGTAAAAGTGTATTTTGGCGAGTAGCCCCAGCGCCATTCCCAGGTAGTAAATTTGTCGTCAACCAACTTGTTTATTGCTTCGTTATCGGCCGCTGAAATCGTATAACTTTCAGCGCCATCTTTTTTCAATTGTACGCCAATCAGGAAATCGATAAATGCCTCAATATCCATTTCGTTTTTCAGGAACGGAGAAATATTAGCCACTTTACTTCGGTTCGACTGTACGGCTTTGCTCGTGTATTTCCCGGGAATAACTTTTATGCTATTTCCCAGATTTTCCAGATCGGAGTTAAACAACAAAGTACCATGGTGCAACACGCGGTTTTTAAAAACATGCTCGGCATTTCCCGATATCTTTAACCCTTTAATCAGCAAATCGTTTCTGCCCGATGTTGTAGCTTCAATATCTAACTGGGCCAATGCTTCCACCACCGGTTCGGTAAACTGTTTAAACGAAATTTCTGCCGGACTTTTTACGTTTTTGATAAAGGCAAAATTTACATTTCCGGCGTCGTGATAAACGGTTCCGCCACCCGAAATACGACGTGTAACAGTAATCGCATTCTCGCGCACGTAGCGGTAATTCACCTCGCCCAGTGCGTTTTGGTGTTTGCCCACCACCACGGTTTTATCGCTTTGCCAAAGCATAAAAATATCGTCGTCGAAATTTTTTAGCAGATACTCTTCGCTAGCCAGGCAGTAAAAAGGGTTATTGTTTTTTAGTACAATACAAATCATAATTACAAATTTTGAATCCAACGCTGAAAAAGAACATCGTAAACGCTGTAGAATTGTTTTCCATCAATGCCTCGTTCCTGAAAAATCAACTCTTTTTTTAATAGCGAATTCACAGAACGGTTAACCGTTGACGGACTTCCCAGTTTATGATCTTGCATAAAATCTTTCGATGTTATGTTGTAAACCTTTCCGTCGGAAGCTACTGCTTTTAATAAATTCCATTGCTGTTTGGTGAGCATATCGCGATAGCCAAAAAACACATACTCCTGCTCTTTCAAAATCTTCAATGCCTCTTCATTCCAGGTTTTAGTACTTATATTTTTCCCCGCATGAATATAAACCCGATTACAAAGCAATTGCACAAAATAGGTATGCCTATTTGTCCATCGCAGTATTTCGGCAGCAGTTTCAGAAGAAATGTTTTTTTTATGCTCCGCAAATTTCGTTACAATAAACGACTGGTACTTTTCAAAGCTAATTTTATCCAATTTTAGAAACTGAGTGCTTCGAAAAAATGGCCGGGCAGGATTTGAAAACATATCGCTCATTAAATGTTGCTGACTACCTGAAAATATAAAAACCACGTTTTTTAACTGTTGAATAATGGTACGCAACCACGCCTCTGTATTTTTTTCAGGATAATTAAGAATTTGCTGAAACTCGTCGATTGCAAACAAAACCCGCTTATCCTGCTGCTCAAGAAAGGCAAAAAGCGATGCTATGTGATGTTCACTTTCTTTTTCCTGAACTGTGAATGTAACATTTGGTTCGCCTGATAATGAATCGAAAGAAATTACCGGACGCAAAGATTTTATGAAATTCCAGATTCTTTTACCAACTCCGGTTTTCTCCGGCACCGAATTCAGAATGGCTGTTGCCAGGCTATTTAAGAAATCATTCGTATTCTCTGTTGCCAGAATATCGGCATAAATACAAATCAAATTAGCTGACAATTTTTGTTCCAGATGCTGTATTAGTCCAGTTTTTCCAATTCTTCTGATGGCAACTAAAGTAGTAGACAGGCCTCCGTTAATATTCGAAATCAGTGTTTCCGTTTCCTTTTCTCTGTCGCAAAAATATTGCGGACCGAAATAACCTGTTGTAACAAAAGGTGTTGTTGGCTGCAACGTTTTCATATTGTTTTATTTTTTCGCATTTTGCAATATACAAAATGCGAATTACAAAATGTAACATTTGAGCCACAAAAAAACCATGCGTCAGCTGACGCATGGTTTTCATTTGATATATAGCATATTGCTAATTCCAGGGTTTTCACTTAACACTCTATTTCCCCAAAAAATAAAAACGACAAAAACCGCCTCTGCTCTCAGAGGCGGATTCAATCTTAAGTTACTACAACCTCTTATTTAGAAGATTGCAGCTTTATTTTAATATTGTCGTTGTTAGCTTCAACATTTACAACTTCCGATTTTTTCTCGTAAGAAATGTAGGTTGTAACAATCTTATATTCTCCCGGCTTAACACCTGTAAACGTAAAGTTTCCATCAAAATCGGTGTAAGCTTTCCTATCGGTTCCTTCCAACTTTACTTCAACACCTACAAGCGACTCCCCTGATAATTCGTCGGCGATAGAACCTGAAACTACCATTGTTGCCTGGCTTTCGGCATCAGTACTTTTCGATTTGTTATCGTATTCTTTTGCATTTACCGCTAAAACTGAAATAACAAGTAACGCTGCAATTAGTAACTTCTTCATACTATTCATTTTTTGTTTTGTCGATCTTGTACTACAAAAATACAGGATGACAATTACGGCGAGGTTACACTACGATTACAGTTTAATTAAATCCGTTTTAAATTGTGCTGGAAAACAATTAATATTTTCGTTCGCTTATCAGGTTTCCCTGCTCGTCGTATTTCTTCCAGACTCCGTTTTTTTCTCCATTATCATATTCCAGTTCATACAATAAATTTCCGTAGTCGTTCCAAATAATCCATTTACCATGTTTTTTGCCGTTTTTGTACCGTGCAACCGACACCTTAATTCCGTGCTCGTTATACATCACCCACTTGCCGTGCATCTGGTTGTGTTTGTACGAACGTATTTCGTTAACATGCCCGTTTTTAAAATAAATGGTTGCTTTTCCGTGTTTTTCGCCATTCTTTATTTTCACCTCGCTTTGCAACGTATTATCGTCGTAATACCCCTGGTAAGTTCCGGTGTACTTTTTGGAATTCTTGTAATAAATTCCATCAATTTCTTCAATTTTTTGTGCTTTCGATGCAGTGGTTATCAAAGCCAAAAATCCAACTAAAACCAATAATTTCTTCATTCTTATACGTGTGAACTCAATAAGAGGAAAGCCCCGGAAGAACCGGAGCTTTTAAAATCGGTTTTTAGGCCGACTTTAATAAACACTGCATTATCAATGCTTTATAACCTCTTTTTGATTGTCGTTTAAATTCATTATTAGATCCTATAACTCAGCGTTAATCCATGTCCAGCCTGAAATGTCGATGGCATCAGCATCTTTACCTGAATTCAGGGTGTATTTGCTGGTTTCGCCATCCATTAAGGTAACGTCTGGATTGGCGCCATCAATTTGTACGTTCGATAAAGCACCTCCGTCTTTCATATCCAGGTCGATTGCATAACCTTCCATATGCAAGTTGGTAATTGTAGCTCCCGATTCTTTTTTGAACTGCAACCCTGTTCCGTCAACAGTTGAAATAGCCGTTACATTGGTAAATACGGGATTATTGTTGTCTTTATCGCCTTCGAAAACCGTTGAGAAACCAGCGATAGTATGCGATACATAAGTATTGGTAATTCCTCCGCTCCAACCTTCAGTCCAGTCGATCGCATCGTCTTCGCAGTTTTCAACATAAATATTTGTAACTGATGCAGTGCCTCCAAAGAATTCGATGCCATCATCAGATCCGTCGAAAATTGCAAGGTTTTCCAAAGTAGTAACTGATCCAACAGAATACAATGATACACCGTTATACTGTGATTCTTCGTTGATTTGTGCACCTGTTCCGCGAATTACAAGGTTAGTAACTGATCCCGAATTGTCCGAATCATCAGTACCACCGTAAATAAATCCACCAACTTCAGCTTCTGCATTTTCGCCGGCAGTAGTTGTTGCTTTACCACAAATTGTTAAACCTCCCCAGTCGCCCGGCTGGCTTAAGTCTGATGCAATTACAACAGGATTATCATTTTCTCCGTTAATAAAGATCTGACCACCCATCAATACTGCGATGTAAACATCAGTACCACCGTTATCAGCGTGAATTTTTGTTCCCGCAGGAATAGTCAGGGAAGCACCATCCTGAACAATGTACGAACCGGTTAAACGGTAAGTTTTACTGGCATCAAGTGTAACATCCGAGTCAACATTTCCACTCAATTCTACCACCTCTGCCAGTTCTGCGTCAATCCATGTCCACTCACTTGGATCAACCGTTGCAGGAGCATTGTAACTTTTTGTAGGGTCTGCCTCTTCGCCATCGATAATTACGTTAGCCAAGGGGCCATCGTCTTTCATATCGATAGATACTGAATAACCGCTCAACGACAAGCCGGTGATAGTCATTCCTGATTCTTTTTTGAACTGCAATGCAGTACCACCGGTTGTAGAAACCGCTGTCAGGTTGTTAATTTTAGGATTGTTATTGTCTTTATCGCCTTCAATTACAGTTGAAAAACCTTCGATAGTATGCTCAACATAGGCGTTGTTAACTGTTCCGCTCCAACCTTCAGTCCAGTCGATAGCATCGTCTTCGTTATTCTGCAAAAAGATGTTAGTAACCGAAACTGTTCCGCCAAAAAACTCGATACCATCATCCGATCCGTTGATTACCGCGATGTTACTCAGCGTTGTTCCCGAACCCAATGCATAACAAGAAACACCGTTGTATTGCGATTCTTCGTTGATTTGTGCACCTGTTCCTTTAATAACCAGGTACGTAACCGATCCTGAATTATCGGTATCATCATCGCCACCATAGATAAAACCACCCACTTCAGCTTCTGAATTCGCTCCGGCAGTAGTAGTAGCTTTACCACAGATGGTTAAACCACCCCAATCGCCGGGATTGGCATTGGGCGAAGACATTACAACAGGGCTGCTTGCAGTACCGTTGATTTCAATTTTACCACCCATTAATACCGCAAGGTAAACATCGGTACCACCTGCTTCGGCAATAATGTTTGTTCCGGCAGGAATAGTAAGTGTTGCACCATCGGCTACAATAAAAGAACTACTCAGGTTGTACGACATTCCTGCGCTAAGCGTGTAATTCTCTTCAAGGGTTCCTTCCATAATACCATTGTCGAGTTTTTCAACAACAGTAAGCGTTGGTGTAATAGGATCATCGTCATCGCAGCTTATAAAAACTGCTGTTGCTAATAAAGCAAGACTTAAAAATTTGATTGTTAATTTTTTCATTTTAAAATCGTTTAAATTATACGTTCCACTAATTTTTTAATTCAGACTTATCTTAAGAGTTAAACTTAGGTTGATACCTTTTTTGTAGGAGTTGACCACATCGGTGAAGGCCTCATCCGATAAAGGTTTTATTTCCTGTGTTTGCTCGATTTCAGGATTTAACAGGTTTTTCGCAGAAAATTTCACCGCGAATGTTTTGTTTATCACTTTGCTCGCTACAAAATCTACCGTAGTAAATCCTTTCTCTATAATTTCGTTATTGAATAAAGTTGCACTGTTTACATAGTCTTCAGGTGCACCCAATGCCAGAATTTTATCCGATGAATAGTTACCGGTTAACGTTGCCTGAAACTCATTATCGGTATTGGTTGAATAACTTAAAGCACCGTTAAAAATAAATCCGGCAGCTCCCTGTAATTCAGTTTCGGTTTTACTGTTGTATTGGAAAATATCGTACAGATCCTGATTGTGCCACATTTTGGTAGCGTTCAGTGTCATATTCAAATCCGGTGTTCCGGTAGTTTCTGCTTTAATGATACCAAAGCGGGCTTCAGCTTCCACTCCGTAAACGTCGGCACGTTCGCCGGTATTCGCAAAATAAAAGTTACCTGATGAACCTCGTGTTTGTGCCCTATTTATCGGATCATTAATCATTTTATAGAACCCCGTTACCGAAAACAACTCTCCGCGAGCAGGGAAGAATTCCCATTTCAGGTCGAAGTTATAGTTATCGGATTTTATCAGGTCAGGGTTACCTTTTGTTACACGGCCGGTTGGGGAAACATATTCAAAGGGCGCTAATTCCTTAAACTCAGGAAGTGTAATTGTTTTACTGGCTACAAAACGTAACGATTGTTTTTCGGTAGCCTGGTATTTTAACATTAAGGCCGGCAAAATATTATCGTACGATTCATTAAGGCTGCCAACTCGTCCTACATAGTTGGTTACGTTCCAATTCACCTCCAAATCATCGCGTTCGTAACGTACTCCAACGTTACCGCTGAATTTATTTTTTCCGAAATCAACGTTCAGAAATCCGGCATAAACATTCAATGTAGCATTGTAAAAATCAGGATCTACTTCGCGAATTCGTAAGTCTCCGCTTTCGTACAGACCAAGATTAAGGAATGCTTCATCCATATTGTCGATTGAGTGTACGGTTACATTTTTTGCCCGAACTCCATACGGAAGCGAATAGAAATCACGCCCTTTCATCCGGAAATTACCACCGAAATTCAGTTTCAGTGTTTTGTCATCTTCATCAATAAAAGTGATGTTGTCTTTCAGGTAACCATTCAGTTCGTTGTCGCTAATGGTTTGCATCGACTTCTTTTGCTGAAAGTCGCCAACATAAGCAAACCCAACTGTATTTTCATCCAGCATATTTGCTTCGTTATGAATACGGTTTGGCTCGTCGGCATTAACAATGTTATACCCTATAGCCCAGTCCAGGCGGTTGTTTTCCGTAATATCGTGTGTTCCGAGTAACTGGTTAATTATTAACTGCGTTTCTTTCAGGTTCTGGTCGCGTGTAAATGCAGCTTCCTGCTGCGGCAACTGGTCGTAGGCGTATCCTTCGCCGTTTCTACCTTGTTCGTACAACTCATCAACCGTTTTGAAAATCACCATACTGTTGAAATTCAACGAATGCTTTGTATCAATATCGTAAGCCAGGTTGAGCAAACCGGTGGTGTTGAATTCGGTTTGAAATGTTTCGGCATCGGTAAACGAATTGTCCAATACATTCGAGCGGTATTTACGATAGGTACCGGTGCGGTATTCAAAATCGTTTGAGTGCGAAAGTGATGCAAATAACGAGAAATCGTTGTCAAACAATTCAAACTTTTTACCTCCCATTAACGATAAACCACGGTTCAGAGGAAATTTCTGATCCTCAGTGTTCCAGCTTTGGTATTTTAAAGCATCGCCGGTGGCGTAAGTGCGGCTGTAACCACCAAATAAGTTTACATCATTAATGTTTTGAGTGGCTTTAAAATCACCAAAAGTTCCATCTTTTACAATATTGGTTGAGGTTCCGGTCGAAACTTCCAGTTCCAAATCTTCAGAATAGGTTTTCGACCCGATATTTACCGCTCCCGACGACTGGTCGCCATAGGTGTCAACTGAAAAGGTTTTGTTGATTCCAACATTACCGATAATGTCTGTTGAAAACAGGTTCAGATTGATGTTTTTCTTCTCCACATCATCCGACGGAATTGGCAATCCGTTCATGGTTGTAGTTAAATACCGGTCGCCCAAACCACGAATGTAAATATCGCCGCTACCTTCGTTTTTGGTAACGCCCGTAATTTTTGATGTAGCCGTAGCCGCATCAGAAACGCCGAGGCTCGACATTCGCTTCGATCCGATACTCTCTTTAATTCCCGAAGCATTTTTCTGATCGACAAGCAACATAGCCTCCGATTCGCGCCTGGCTTTTGCTACCACCTGAACTCCTTCTATTTCGAGTGTTGCCGGTAATAACGCTACATTTAATTCTACGTTATTGTCGGGTTTTACTTCAACCTGAAATTCCTGTGAATCGTACGAAATAAAAGAAACAGCGATGGTATGGCTACCAACTGCTACATTAGGTATTACGTAATTTCCATCGAAATCGGTAATTGTTCCTTGTGTTGTTCCTTTGATTAATACGGTGGTCCCGATCAGAGCCTCTTTTGTTTTGGCGTCGGTTACAGTTCCTTTGATAGTCCCGGTTTGAGCTGTAACTACTATTACCTGAATTAGCAATAGAATGCTAATGAAAAAACGTTTCATATATTTTAAAAGTTGCAGTGTTTATTTATAAACTCATAGAATTTACACAGGCAAAGCAACCCGATATATGTTACAGGCAAATTAAAGACTATTTAAACTTGTATTACATTGTTTTAATGGTTTTGTAATTATCTGGGGAATGGTGAAATGTTATTGCAATAAGTGATTTCGAATCTTAATCCTTGTACTGATTTACCCTCTCTACACAAGCTCTATTTCATTTTCGTCCGGGGGTACGAACGATCTCTATCCAACTTTCTTCGCCGGACGAGATCTTTATCATTCTTCTTCCCGGCGCTTCCTGACTGCCGTCAGTCGCACCGGGTTATTGCTTCTCGCCCCCTTGGGGCTTCACTATGTAAAGCGCTGAAAGTGCGTGATATTTTAGCCCGGGGCAGAGTAATTCTTTGAATTGCGTCGCCCCGGGTAGAAGGTTGTTATGTACATCGTCCGGCGACGAAAGCTGTTCAACGCTGATGGCATTTCCGGACGAAAATTAAAACTGCCCCATTAAAAAGCGGCACAAAAAGAAACAATTGCTTTCATTCAAAATTGTCTTCCACAAAAAAAGGCCTCCGGAACTACCGGAAGCCTTTTGTTTATCAATTTTGGCGTTGAACTATTCGCTCGGAATTTACTGTTTTGCCAGCGAGAACAGGAACTCGACACCTCCATCAGGTTTATTGCGGGCCGAGATATTTCCTTTATGCAACTGGATGGCGTTTCTAACAATCGACAGTCCCAGGCCTGTTCCGCCTAGTTCGCGGGTACGTCCTGAATCAATGCGGTAGAAACGTTCAAAAATACGGTTAAGGTGTTCTTCAGGAATTCCCCTGCCGTTATCAGAATAACTGAAATAATGGAATTTGGTATCCTCCAGGTAATTCCGAATCTCTATTTTTATATCCTCTCCGGCATAATTTATCGAGTTCTCCAACAAGTTTTGGAATACGGACGAAAGCAGCGAGTCGTTTCCGTTTACAACCACATCTTTATCAATATCCAGTTTACACTTTATGTTTTTGGCAGCCATTCTGCTTTCCAGGTTCTCAACCACGTCAGACACAATATTTTTGATGTGCACCGGCTTAATCTCGAACAATTCCCCTGCATCCTCGATGTTATTCAGCAACGAAATGTCGTTTAAAAGCAGATTTAAGCGTTCGGCTTGTTTACTTGCTCTTTCGATAAAGTACTGCTGTTTCTCCTTGTCGATATTCGGATTCGACATCAATGTTTCGATGTATCCTTTTATTGAAGCCAGCGGTGTTTTTAACTCGTGTGCAATATTTGATGTCAACTGCTGTTTTAGCAGGCGTCGTTTTTCCGGTTTGGTAACATCGGTAATCAGAATCTCAAAACTCTTATCGGCAAACACAATGCACATCAGCTTGAAATAACTGTCGTCTTTTTGTATAGTAAACTCAATTTGCGGCAGTTCGTTACTCTGGAACTCTGTGTCTTTGTGTAAGTATTTTTCCAGGAATTTGTTGATTTTTTCAAATTCCGGAATAGTAAAGAAGTTTTCTGCAGAGATAGTCATAGTATCAGAAATGATACTCACAAACTGTATGAAGTTACTGTTCACCAGCATCTTCTCCTTTTGTGGCGTAAAAAATCCTATCCCTTCATTCAGAATATTCATGTGATTAGCCAGGCGGTCTTTTTCCAACGCAATTGAGTTATTTGCATCGTGCAAATTATTGTAGATTTTTACTATTTGCGAACCAATTTCACCCAGTTCATTGTCGGGGAATTTACCCTCTTCTTCGTTTATGGATTCATTCTTTCCGGCTTTTATAGCAAAGTCTTTCAACTTGGTAATTGATATGGAAAGACGTTTTGTAAGCTCATTAATCACCAGCCAGATTACCAGGAAAATGGCGATAATAAAGAAGATGAACAAACGCTCGGCTTTCAGGAAATTCTCTACGTTAATATCGTAAACCATGGCAGCACGCACAAAATAATCGTCGAAATTTTGGGCATAATAATAGAAGTCGGTACCGGTGGTTTCCGAGTGACGAATATTGGCTCCCTCGCCCCCGAACAATGCTTTTTGCACTTCGGGACGCTCGAAATGGTTTTCCATTTTTTGATATTCGTACACAAAACTGTCGTACAAAACAATTCCCCGCTTGTCGATAATGGTTAAGCGAATATTGGCTTGCGGTATCAAATCTTTTAAAATATCTGCACTGCTAAAGTTTTGCGTTTCCATCAAGTTGTAATGTTCGATGTAGTTGTGGGCAACTTCGGTAACATTACGCAATGTATTTTCGAGCTGCGATGTTTTGTAATTTTTCTCGCGCTGCAACTGAAACAACAATATGGCTACTGTAAACAGTAAAAATACCGCTATAAAGTAGTAAAAGATTTTCCGTCTGAATGTTTGCTGAATCGGCACTTTGTATTGTTTTAATTGTTTATATTTTTCTATTTCTTATAGAGTTTATGGCTGCTTAAAAGCGTAACCATATCCTGATTTTCCTTGAATATATTGACCGTATTTGCCAATCTTTTTTCTGAGTCGTGCAATATTAACATCCACGTTTCGCTCGGTAACAATAACATCGTCGTTCCACACCCTGTCGAGTATTTCGTTTCGGCCAATGTATTGCCCCTGGTGTTTTAGCAAAAGGGTAATAATTTCAAATTCTTTTCGGGTAAGACTAATTGGCTCGTCGTCAATCTGTACCATTTTACTGTTTGCATCCACCTCAAGACCTTCAACTTTGTACACCTTGGTTTGCCTTACGTTTTGTCGGCCACGTTTCAGCACAGCTTTAATACGTGCCACCATTTCTTTAATTGAAAACGGTTTTGAAATATAGTCGTCTCCACCAACATTAAATCCTGTAAGGATATCGTTTTCTGCGGTTTTGGCAGTCATAAAAATAATAGGCAGAGTAAGCTGTAATTCCCTCCTTATCTTATCAGCCATTTTGTAACCCGACATTTCGCCCATCATCACATCAAGCAAAATCAGGTCGTATTCTTCCAATGGTAATTTTAGTGCCTGCTCGGCAGAATGTGCCACTGATGTTTCGAAACCTTCGCTTGACAAGTTGAACTCCAAAATTTCACATAAATCTTTTTCGTCGTCAACAATTAATATTTTCGGATTTGATCCCATGATAAATAATTTTCACTCTAACATTCAGGATACTAAAAATACATTATCCTTCATAATAACCTGAGTTTACTTCAAATCTTTATGTCGTATATCCTTACCTTCGATGGAATAAATAGCAGCCTCGGCAATATTTGTGGCCTGATCGGCAATACGTTCGATGGTTGTAACCATACTATTCATATTAATAAAACTTAGCAGAAGTTCTTTATCATCGTTTGAAGATGTGCTTTTTTTGATGGCCTTCTTCAACATCTTTCTGTTGAGCTCATCAACTACTGCATCGTTTTTAATGGTCCAGATTGCATAATCTTTATCGTCGTTGGTAAACGCCAGTAAAGATTTGTTTACCATATTGGCACTTTGAATAAGCATGTTTGAAACCACTTCAGAAAGTTCGGTATACACTTTCGGAGTTTTAATGCTTTCAACAAAACGCAGCACATTAATTACCATATCGCCAACCCGCTCGAGACTGATAATTATACGATAACAGGCCATAATTTTCCTGATATCGGAAGCTACCGGCTGATATAAAGTAATGGTATTAATAATCTTGTCGCTAATTTTAACTTCCAATTTATCCAGCTTATTCTCGTTGTCGTACAACTCCTTACTTTGTTCTTTTGGAAATTGTGTTTCGCCGGTAGAAATGAGCGTCTCCAATAAATCGAGCTGGTGAAGTACGAGGTTAGCGAAGTCTTCAAAATCACTCATTATCGCTTTTATGGCATCATCCTTCTTTAAAGTCATAACTGTAGAATTTTAATGAAGTTAAAAAAATTAACCGAATTTTCCGGTCAGGTATTCCTCTGTACGACGGTCTTTTGGGTTGGTAAACATATCTTTTGTTTTACCGTATTCTACCAATTCGCCAAGGTACATAAACATTGAATAATCAGAGATTCGCGCTGCCTGCGACATGTTATGTGTCACCATCAGTATCGAATAATTCTCTTTCAACTTTACCAGCAGATCTTCAATTTTTGAAGTCGCTACAGGATCGAGTGCCGAGGTTGGTTCATCAAGCAAAATCACTTCCGGATCAAAAGCCAGCGCCCTCGCAATACAAAGTCGTTGTTGCTGACCACCTGAAAGGAATGTTCCTTTTTTATGCAATGTATCTTTAACCTCGTCCCAAAGGGTAACATCGCGCAACGAGCGTTCAACCACATCGTCGCGTTCTTTTTTCTTTAAACGAATGCCGTTCAGTTTATATCCGGCAATTACATTGTCGTAAATGCTCAATGTTGGAAACGGATTCGGACGTTGAAATACCATTCCGGCCATACGACGTAATTGAATGGTTGGCATGTCAGTAATATCCTTTCCGTTTAGTATTAGCGATCCTTTTGTTTCGATGTTTTCGTACAATTCGTGCATGCGGTTAATGGCACGCAACATGGTACTTTTTCCACATCCCGACGGGCCCATAATTGCTGTTACCGCGTTTCGTTTAATATCGGCCGAAACGTCCTTTACAGCATAACTCCCCTTATCGTACGCAACCGATAGATTGCGAATTGAAAGTACAGGATCTTTGATATTTAGATTATCTTCCTTCATTTGTTTTTTACTATTTCGTTCGGGCAGCAATTCGTTTCGATACCAGGTTTAGGGTCAGCACCATTCCCATCAGTAATAACGATGAGCTCCAAATCAGGTCAACCATATTCGGGTCGTTGTAAAACTCCCAGATTAACAACGGGATCGCACTTGTTGGTTTGGTAATGTCTAAATTAATTACCGAGCTGCCCAGTGCTGTTAGCATTAATGGTGCGGTTTCTCCGAGTATACGCGAGATACCGAGCAGAATTCCAGTTAGCAAACCGCTAAATCCGGTGGGGATAAGCACACGCAGAATTACCTTGTAATACGGCACACCCAATGCAACAGCTGCTTCTTTTATCGATTGAGGAATCATTTTCAGCGTTTCCTCCGTTGAGCGCACAATCATTGGCAACATCATAATGGACAAGGACACACTACCTGCCAGTGCCGAAAAGCCGCTGGTTATGGGTTTTACAATCCACATGTAAGCAATAAGCCCGAGTACGATAGAAGGAACACCCTGCAAGATATCCGAAATGTTTCGGGTAAGGTTTGCCAGTGGTTTTCCCGGATTCTCGTACAGGTAAATGCCTGTAATAACACCAACCGGAATGGAAATAACCGACGCCAGAACCACCATTAACAAGGTACCTGTAATACCGTTTGCAATACCTCCGGGAATGAGCTCGCCATTGCTAACAGCTGTCATAGCCTCGAAAGTATTTGGAGGCGTTTTGATGATAAAATTCAAACTGATCTGACGATAACCCTTTTCCACCAATTTGTAAATAATCAGTACAATCGGCGAAATGGTGATAAGCGATAAAAAGAGCACCAGTCCTTTGAAAAGCTTGTCTTTCAAAGTTCTTCGGCTGAGGTTGGCCGCGGTTATTTTTGCTGCAGAATTCATCTTATCCCATTCGTTTTATAATGAACTTACCAATGGCATTTATTATACCTGTTAGCAGAAATAACAACAAACCTATCGCAATCAGCGAGCTGAGTTTCAAGCCATCGGCTTCGCCAAACTGATTGGCAATTACCGAAGCCATTGTATTTCCGGTACCGAAAAATCCATCGGGGACAATATTGGCGTTACCAACGAGCATTGTTACGGCCATGGTTTCGCCCAATGCACGCCCAAACGACAGAATGTAACCGGCGATAATTCCCGATCGTGCTGATGGTACCACCACATTAAAGATCACTTCCGAACGGGTAGCTCCAAGCGAGTAAGCTGCTTCTTTCAGCTCGTTCGGCACCATGGTAATAATCTCGTTACTTAGCGAAGTGGCGTAAGGAATAATCATAATCGCCAGAATTATGCTGGCAGTGAAAATTCCAAATCCCTGGTTGGGTAATCCCAAATCGATAAGCAGCGGGCGAAGCACATAAAAACCCCACAAACCGTAAACAATTGAAGGAATTCCGGCCAACAAATCAACCATAGTACCCAGTATTTTTGCCATTCGGGTTCCGCGGTAATATTCGCCCAGAAACAATGAAACCGAAAATGATAAAGGCAAACTGATAAGCAGCGCCGCTACCGATGTAATGATTGTTCCGGCAATAAACGGAAGCGCTCCGTAGTTCTCTTTCCCTTCGGTTGGGTTCCAGTTGTTCGACCAAATAAATCGCAGCCCAAAACTTTTCAGTGCCGGAATGGCACCTTCAACCAACGAAAAGATCATTCCTCCGGCTACAAAAAGTATTACGAACGAAGAAAGCAGGAGAACGCCTTTTGTTATTTTATCGCTGTTAAAAAGCCCCCTAAATCCCCCAATGGGGGACTTATTAAAACTTTTTACCGTGGAATTATTCATTTCGTTTTTTCAATTCTTAAAATTCTAAATATCCAATTTTGAATAATCAATATCCAAATCAACTTCAAATTGATCCGTTTTAAGTTGTTTTACATTGGATATTCGTTATTGAATATTTTCTACTCCCTTTTAGGAAGCCTGGAAGCGCTATAATTATTTCAACAAGGGTTGCCCACCGAAGGTAACCGAACGTAAAATTGCTTTGGCTTTTTCGGCAGCTGCATCCGGCAGCGGTGCGTAGTGTACCTTTTCGGCATCACCTTGTGCATCGGCACTTACCAGCCAATCAAGGAAAGTAACTGTTGCCAGCGCCTGATCTTTGGAGCGACCATCGTAGTTTTGCTCTTTGTAAAGAATGATCCAGGTAAATCCGCTGATCGGGTATGATTCAGGATCGGCAGAATTTGTAAGCATGATGCGGGTATCAGCAGGAATCTCACCTTTTGCAGCAGCACTAACCGATGCAATTGAAGGCTCGATGTAATTGCCTGCGCTGTTTTGTACCAATGCAGTTTGGATTTTCTGCGCAAAAGCATATTCCGATCCAATGTAACCAATAGCTCCTTCGGTTTGGCTAATGGTACCGGCAACGCCTGGATTTCCTTTAGCGCCCATACCAACCGGCCATTGCAACGATTTTCCTGTTCCTATTGCATCAGCCCATTTCGGGCTAATTTTAGTCATGTAGTCGCTGAAGATGTAAGTTGTACCACTACCATCCGAACGATGTACGAAAGTGATTTCCATATCAGGAAGTGCCAAACCTTCGTTGTTGGCTTTAATTGCCGGATCGTTCCAGTTGGTAATTTCACCCATGAAAATTTTCTCCAGCAATTCGTTCGATAGTTTGAGGTCATCAACACCAGGAAGGTTATAAGCAATAACAACAGCACCCAATACCGTCGGAATATGAACTACTTCAGCAGGCATTTCTGCCAGTTTATCGTCGCTCAAATAAGCGTCGGTTGCACCAAAGTCAACCACCTTATCGGTTAAACTGCGGATACCACCGCCTGAACCGATTCCGCCATAAGTAAGCAGTGTACCAAACTCAGATGTATAGTTCTTAAAAACCATATTGTAATAGGGCATCGGGAAAGTAGCTCCCGCAGCTGTTAAAGTCACTTTCGAGGTTCCGGCTTTTTCTCCGCCTTGTTTGTTTGACGAATTAGAGCAAGCTCCCAGAATAAATACGGTTAAAATCAGTAAGGCTAAATTTTTCATTTTTAATTATTTAAATTTCTAGTTTTCTGTTTTCTGTGGCTGATTAAAATTTAAACTCAGCACTTAAATACAGGTAGGTTATATTCTCTGCATCTACCTTGTCAGGATTAAAGAAGCGAACGTTTGGCGTAAATTTCACCCCTTTTACAGGAGCATATTCAACACCGGCAATCATTAATTGACCATCTTTACTACTATTCCATGCTTCTGTTTCGCCTTCCAGTTTATCCGAGTTCAGATCATCGTAACGGGCAAACAATTTCCAGTTGCTGTTTGGTTTGTACCAGCTGTAGAACGATGTTCCATAATGATTCTGACCGTCAACCATTTTGTAGTTCGACTGGTAGTTATATTCTCCGGCCAATGTGAATTTTCCGTTGGTGTAAGCCAACAAAGTAGCCAGCGACTTTTGTTTTACCTCGTCGCCGGTTTGATCCACAAACACACGAGCCAATACATTTTTTACCGGTTTAATGGTAGTACCCAGTCCGTAGCGCAATAAATCGTCGCTCTGAACTTTTTTATAACCTTCGCCGTTGATCACCGAAAAATCGGCACTAATAAAATCGGCAAATTGGTAATCGATGTTAAAACCAAGGTCGGCACTTGAGTTGAACTTGTACTCATCCTGAAACGATTTCATCATGTAACGGTTTCCCCACAATTTTTCGGCAACTTTGAATTGGGTGGTTGAAATCATTCCGAAGGATGCTTTCAGATTATCTTTCGAATACTGCACGTAAGCATTTTTCAGAAATGCCGATAATTGATGATCTCCACCATCCTTCGGATCGCCCACATCGAAAACAACTTTGGCATAAAAATCCTCGCTAAAATTGTACTCGTAACCTAAATAAGCACGGGTATTTTCAAACTCCGAGGCAGATTCGCCATCAGAAAATGCAGTATGAAAGTTGGTAAAAATCAACGCCAGTGGTTTTCCATTTGGTTTAAAAGCTTCGTCTTTTTCCTGACTAAATCCTGTTATTACGATTCCTGGAATCATTAACAAGAGCAAAAACATTTTTTTCATTTATAACTTAAGATTGAATTTTGTCTGTTTTTTTACACGGGCAAAAGTGACGCAACACGATTACACCGGAATTACAATAATATTACAATTCGATTAATTTATTTGTTGCAACACACCGTAAACAACTGTTTCCCAAAGCCACGTTTAATGCAATTTAAAATTACAAAAATGTAACACGCCTTTTACTTTGGAAACCAGAGAATGTTGTTGGGCTATTTTGTTTTGCGGCCAACGAATGCGATTAGCTCCTGTAAAGAAAAGTCCGGGGCTACAAAAACGGAACGCGATACAAGCTCGCACCAGCGGGCCATTAATATAAAAATGCTGTTGCAACTTTTTCAGCCTTGCTGGCAGAGGCACGATTTACAAAATCGTACCAGCGGCGGCCACCCTGCCGGAACGCGATTCAAGCTCGCACCAGCGGGATGATACTTTGTAATGCAGCACCGTTCGAAAACTGGCTCCCCTCCTGAGGGGAGCTCCCTACAGGGAGAGGGGTAAAGAACCCTTAAATTTCAAATATCACTAACCCTACCCTTTTGTCCCCGACGTAAAGTACGGGATTTGGCAAGCTCAACTGTCGACATTTTCCCTCAAAAAGGGAAAACAGCTTTTATGAAGAGCTAAATTGGCCAGGGCCATTAATATAAAAATGCTGTTGCAACTTTTTCAGCCTTGCTGGCAGAGGCATGATTTACAAAATCGTACCAGCGGCGGCCAATTCAGGGATATAATCTTTTCAAAAAGATGACATCCCTTACTGAGGGAACGCGATACAATCGCGCACCGCGGGGCATCACTTTACTCTCGCATTTGAAAAAGCCTACGCGCTAAGCGGTTCCGAACCGCTAAGCGCATTATAGAGTCCGAGGGCTGCAAAAACGGAACGCGATACAATCGCGCACCAGCGGGGACTTGTTCGACTTTTGTTTTTCGGCTCTTTTGGGAGTACTCCCAAAGCCTCACCAACACAGGGTT
>NZ_FOHT01000004.1:0-192370 GCF_900111425.1 Draconibacterium orientale
ACCGGAACGTTGCTATGGAGTAACGGAGAAACAACAGAAAGTATTACTGTTACCACTGCCGGCACCTATTCGGTTACACAAACCGTAAACGGATGCATGAGCGATGCTGCTTCGGCCACAGCTACGCCAAAAACAATACCTACATTAGCAATCACTGAAACTGATCCTACTGCCTGTGGCGAAAACGGTTCGCTGAATTTTACATTTACCGATGTACCCAATGGGAACCACACAATTACCTATGATGATGGTACTTTCAACAATGTTACTGTTTCCTCGGGAACCGCTTCGGTTACCGCTGCTGCAGGAACCTATAACAACTTACAGATTACGGTAAATGGCTGCACTTCTGACGCGGGAATTAATGCAAGCCTTGCAGAACCTACCCCACCTCCGGCTCCCACCATTGCATTACAGGACAACTGCGGGGAGAGTGTTATTACAGCTTCCGATTATACCGGCACACTGCTTTGGAGTACCGGAGAGACAACTGAAAGTATTATTGTTACCGAAGCGGGGAGCTATTCGGTAACCCAGATGCTGAATGAATGCATCAGTAACGCAGCTTCGGTTACCGCTGCCCCAAAAACAGTACCTACTTTGGCCGTAACAAAAACAGATCCGCTTGAGTGCGGCGAAATGGGCTCACTCAATTTTACGTTTACAGGAGTACCAGATGGAACCTATTCAATTACTTACGACGCCGGAACCTTCTCCGGGGTTATCGTTTCAGGAAATACAGCAACTGTTTCCGCAGCAGCCGGCGCCTATAACAATCTTACCATTACAGTAAACGATTGCGCCTCGGCCATGGATGTTAATGCAAGTCTTGCTGATCCAAATCCGCCTCCGGCACCCACTGTTTCGGTTCAGGATAATTGCGGCGAATCTGTACTTACAGCATCAAACTATACCGGAACGTTGCTTTGGAGTACCGGAGAAACAACAGAAAGTATTACTGTTACCACTGCCGGCACCTATTCGGTTACACAAACCGTAAACGGATGCATGAGCGATGCTGCTTCTATCCTTGCCACACCTCAAAACGGTACCCTGTTACCCGAAATTGAGGTGCTAAATAATTGTGGTGAATCAACAATAACAATGCAGAATCTGGAAGAGAACGCATGGTTTGTATGGAAATTCAACAACCAAACTGATAGCACCGAAAATTCAAGTATTAAAGTTTCAGAAGAAGGTGAATATACCATTTGGCAAAAAAACAACAATTGTAAAAGTCTGGAATCAACTGTTACCGTTACGCCTTATGCCATACCTTCGCTGCCTGTTGCGAATAATCAAACAAGTATCGTAACTGATGCTGATTCAATTATACCTTTAACAGCAGAGGCAATTTCAGATCCCAACACGGTTATTGTATGGTTTGAGAATGACAGCGGCGGGGAAGAAATTACATCGCCGGTTTTGGATACAATCGGTACCGTTACGTACTTTGCTGAAGCGCTCAATACCACTACCGGATGTATCAGCTTAGGCCGAACTCCTGTCACGCTCACAATTCGAATGGATACCGATACAATTGCCATTGATACAACTATTATTGGAAAGCCACATAGTAATGTTGCAGTACTTATTTTTGCCACCGACTCATTACAATATCAATGGTATATGAACGATGAAAAGCTATTAAATGCGACCAACCAATTTTATTACATATTTGAATCCGACAGATTAAATGGTAATATTTTTACGATAGAGGTTACATTCCCGGATGGCCACTCTTCAAAATTTAATTATTACTATACAGGGAATCAAAGTTCGGGAACTATTGATGCTGACAATAAATCCGGTATTACCGAAACGGAAACCGTTTTCAGCATATTCCCCAATCCTGCAAGTACCAGTTTTACTCTGGCAATTGATACGAGGCAAATACAAAATATACAAAACCTGACGGCTAAAGTATTTTCGATTAGCGGTGTTTGCACTATAGAAGTTCCCATTACTCAAATCCCGCAACGTATTGACACCAAAGACTTGAGACCAGGCATTTACTCTGTTATTTTATACAATAATGGACAATGGTTACAGGCAAAAAAACTTTCAATCACCCAAAACTAAAGAGTGAACAATATGAACAGATCGATATCCATAATTTGCCTCATTCTCTTTGTCTCAATAGTTAATTTTCCAACAAGGGTTATGGCCTTAGGCAAAGAGATTAAAAATAAAACAAATCAAAACGAAGAAACCACCACAAAACAGCCTCTTATCAGAAATACAATCGATCCGATATGGGGATTTTATACCGAAGCTTCGCCCGGATTAATACAAATTAAAAACAAAGGAGCAACATCCGGGGTTTGGGAATCGGATGCTAACCTGGCCTATACTTTTAGCGCCGGCTATTTTCGCGAAATTGCCCCCATGCTAAAAATAAAAGCAGGCTTCGGGCTTTCAGGTTATAAAACGACGCTTACCGGTAGCGGAGAAATCGTTTCTCAGCCGCTGGTTGACATCGACAACGATACCTATATTGAAACCCTTAAAATACTATCTGCCGAACATACCATCAATCCTATCTATTTGAATGTACCTGTGAGTGTAGAATACGGAACGGTAAACATTTCGCAATTAGGCTATTACATCGACATTGGTTTTGAATATTCGTATCTGATAAGTGAAAACAACACAACATCAGGAACATACAGTACATCAGGATACTACCCGCAGTGGGGCGTAAAACTTGAGAATATCCCGGAACTGGGCTTTTACACTGACAGAGCCCTGGATACGGAATTAACTTTAAAGAAGAATATCCTTTCAATCCGTGCCGGTGCCGGAATAAGCCTCCCAATTTCAGGTGTCCTGATTTTCAAAGTGGGAATTGCCGGATATAAGGGAATCAATAGTATCGGTAATGGTAAGAATATAAATAATGACAATACAATTTCGGAACCAATAAGTAAGTTTCGTACCAATTATGCGTATAATCCATTGTCCACTTCAAAAGGGAACAAGCCTTTACGTTTTGGTATTGAGTTTGGATTATACATCTGTAAACAAGTAAAATAAGAGTATGCTAAATTTTCAAATACAACGCAACAGTATAACCTCCGGTGTGCCCCGTTTACTCGCAATCTGCTTTTTAGTATTTTCGCTATCGGCAAAGGCACAAGATCGCAAAAACACACAAATACCCGGTTCAATCTCATCGGTTTCCAGACAATTATGTACCATCAATCCTACACCTGAGGTGAAGGCGCTGTACCAGTATCTTCAGTTTATAGCAGGTGAAAAGATTCTCACCGGTCAGATGTATAACTCCGATGCTGACAACGAGCATGAATACCTCTATATTTTAACCGGTAAAAAGCCGGCAATTTTTGGTATTGAACTTGGACTGGAAAGAGAAAATGAAATCAGGATCAGAAATACAATCGACCGATATACAAGCGGAAATATCCCCCTGGTTACATGGAATTGGCAAATATCTCCTATAAAGAATAACAATACTTCTGCTACACAGGAAACAGATATTGCGCAGTGTTTTCAGGATGGCACTGCTGAACATGAAGCTTTTTACCAGGAATTGGATAGAACTGCAGATCACCTTGAAAAGTTAAAAGATGCCGGAGTCCCGGTGCTGTGGAATCCTTTCGCGGATATAAACAGTAATCGATTTTGGTGGAGCAAACTAAGGCCGGATCAGTTAAATAAGCTCTGGCAAACCATGTTCAACTATTTTACAAACAAGCGCCAGTTAAACAACCTGATATGGATTCAGAGTTTTGGTGAAAATATGGAGGGAAATCGATTTGCAGGAAATAAATACGTAGATATGATTAGAATAAGTTCTGACGACTATAGCGTAGCACGCAATGATGATTTATTTGCCCCTTTTTCTGAAAACACAGATGAATCATCAACACCTCTGATTTTTGCCGGTTCTACCCGGATACCACCAGTTGAAAAAATGAATACAAGTGGAATTTTATGGTGTTGGTGGGTACAAGAACCAGGAACAACACCTGAAAACACCAACCAATCAGACATTTACTCCGCTTTTAACAATAAAAGAATTATTACACGAAATGAAATCCCCGAGCTGTTAAACAATTTTGGAGAAGAAGGCTTAAAACGACTATACAGTAGCGGAGCAATAATTCCATTTCCTAACCTAAAAGAATTTAATCTGGGAACAAAATCCAGAAAGATCATCAATCCCGAACGGCTGGAAGTTTTCGTGCAGAGTAAAGGAAAAAATGATGATTATTATTTGGCATTTATGCAAATGGACGGCGATTTCGATGTGAGTGTTCAGGCAACAAACCTCTCGCCTGAGCAGGTACAAGCGATGGCGGGAATTATGGTTAGAACTAATTTGAGCAAAAAATCACATTACGTATTTTTTCATATTAAAACCGGAGAATCTGCAAACGAAACTAATTCTGAAAAATTAAGGTTATTGTTCCGTAATAACAAGAGAAAACAACCCCAATTGATCTCAACAAATCCCCTGAAAAATGAAAACATTCTCCTTAATGATTCCTTAAATACATGGATCAGATTGCAACGACGCGGTAACATTTTCAAATCCTACTTTAGCCTCGATAATTCAAATTGGCACCTCTGCGCAGTGCACGAGCAAAAAATGCCGAAATACACATTAGTCGGCTTGGCGGTCGCTTGCAAAAGCCCCCGCGAATCAGCTCAGATAGAATTCAAGGATATGGAATTCACCTGGGAATAAAAATAGCCGAATTGTTTTTGCTATATTTATGGCCAATCAATTAAACCGTAATTTCAATAAATTTATCATGAGAAAAAGTATTTTTTACACTTTCGCTGTGATGGCAGCATTGTTGATTGCCAATCCAGCGTTTTCGAAAAAAGCAAACAAACTAACATCGCAAGAGAAAAAAGAAGGCTGGGTTTTGCTGTTTAACGGAAAAGATTTCAACGGATGGCGTCAATACAATGGAACAGCCATGCCTGCCAACTGGGAGATAGAAGATGGTGCCATGAAAGTTTTTACCGGAGAAGGGAAAGAACCGGGGCACGGAGCCGGTGGCGATATTATTTTCGAGAAAGAGAAGTACAACAATTTTGAATTCTCGATTGACTGGAAAGCCGGGAAAATGGCCAACTCAGGAATTTTCTATTACGTACGCGAGTTGCCCGGAAAACCAATTTATTATGCTGCTCCGGAAATTCAGGTACTCGACAATAAAGACGCTACCGACAATAAAATAGACAGCCACCTGGCAGGTTCGTTGTACGATATGATTGCGGCTGATCCTGAAACCGTTAATCCGGCAGGCGAATGGAATACCTGTGTAATTAAAGTTAAAGACGGAAAAGTAACGGTATCGATGAATGGTACTGAGGTAGTTTCGTACAGCCACTGGACCGATGAATGGGACCAGCTGGTAGAAAACAGCAAATTCAAAAGTTTTGAAGGTTTCCAGGAAGGAATTGCAAAAGATGGTTTTATCGGTTTGCAGGACCATGGATATACCGTATGGTTCCAAAACATTAAAATCAGAAAATTGTAAACTGAATTTGAATCAGTAAAGAAAAACACTCTTTTATAAATCATAAAATAAATCCCGGCTTGAAAACAAACCGGGATTTTTCGTGAAATATACTACCTTCTATCTACTCTAAATCTTCCTCACAAATTCTTTTAAATTTTTTCTGGTTCGTGGCGCCTTTTCTCTCGAGCGGTAAGGTTCATCCAGCAAATCGGCATCGCCCAAATACCCCAGGGCGCCCATACACACCGGAGTATGGTTTTCATCCAGTTGTAACAGCTCTTTAACCTGGTCGCTGCCAAAACCCGCCATCAGGTGGCCATAAATATCTTTACTGGTTGCCTGAAGCAACAACTGTGCATTGGCCATACCCACATCGTGCATCGCCCATATATTGGGCTCACCATTCTCCGAAAATGTGTCAACTTTTATGGCAACAAATAATACAGCCGCCTGCTTCGTCCACGGTTTATTTCCTGTTGCCAGGCAATCCCAAAGGGCATCAAAACCCGGTGTGCCACGCATGGCATAAACGTATTGCCACGGCTGTTCATTCATTGCACTGGCAGCCCACGATGCAGCTGTAAAAACCTCATTAACATCGTCTTCGGCAATGGGCTCGGACGAAAAGGCCCGCGGACTCCATCTTTCTTCTAATAATGGATGGATCTCATACTTCTTCATAACTTCCATATTACACTATCTCTTTTTTTATCTTTAGTCAATCTGCATGGGCAGATCCATTAACAAAATCCGGGCATCCGTTGTAGCACTAATTTCAATCGATTCAACGTCCCAAATTCCAATTGCATCACGTTTCGACAATTCAGCTCCCGAAATGTTCACCGCTCCGTCTATCACCATTACATAAATTCCGTTTCCCGGTTTTTTAATGGTGTACGAATCTGTTTTTCCGGCATCGTAATTACCCAGGAAAAACCAGGCATCCTGGTGAATCCAAACGCCCTGATCATCAGGGTTAGGCGAAAGCACCTGGTACAGTTTATTTTTTTCGGCTACATCGCGAATCGAGATCTGATCGTAACGCGGCTGCACATTCTGTTTGTTGGGGAACAACCATATCTGGAAAAGCTTTAGTGTTTTATCCGGATGATGGTTGAACTCGCTGTGGTAAACGCCTGTTCCGGCACTCATAACCTGCACATCGCCTTCGCGAATAACGGCCTGGTTGCCCATGTTGTCTTTGTGTTCCAAATCGCCCTCCAACGGAATGGTAATAATTTCCATATTGTCGTGCGGGTGCATTCCAAACCCCTGCCCTCCGGCAATGGCATCGTCGTTTAACACACGCAGCACTCCGAAATTCATTCGCTCGCGATCGAAATAATTCGCAAAACTAAAACTGTGTCGTGCCTCTAACCAACCGTGGTTGGCATATCCTCTTGAATCTGCTTTATATACTATTGTTTTCATTGCTTTCTTTTTTTTAACATTCATTTTGTCTGGGAATCATATCTTTACTTACTGCCGTTCAAATGAAGCATTCTCAGATTAATCCTGTGCTTCTGCCCCCTTTCGTCCCCCAAAGGGGATAATCCCTCTCCGCCAGTTAGCGGAAAGTTTGGAGGGATCAAAAAAATTGTTGTCTCTGAACTGACTTTCTGAAAAAAAAGCCGGTGCCCGGTAATGCTTTAAGCACATTTTCAGACACCGGCCAAGGTTCTCTCCTTCACAAACTCCTCACTAACTCCCTTCTTCCGAACCTTAATTGTTTTTTTGTTTTCTTATGGCGTATTATTTTACTTCCCCAAAGATTACTCTTCAGAAGCTGTAGCTTTCAATTCAAATTTAATCTCGAATTCATCTTTAATCATGTTATCGCCAAGCCCGCTGAAGAATTTTCCGGACCCATATCTGATGTCCCATTTTGTGCGGTCGATAGAGGCAGTACCCGATGCGGTTAACTCGTTTCCTTCAATTTTCACTTCCGCCGGAAACGATACTTCGTTTGTTATTCCTTTAATGGTAAGGTCGCCAACAACCTTATTGTTCTCGAATGAAGTAATTTTAAATTCTGCCTCAGCATGTTTATCAACCGAAAAGAAATCGTCATTTTTCAGGTGGGCAACCAACTTGTCTTTCCATTCTCCCTCAAGATCGGTTACTTCAATCGAGGTCATGTCCATTTTAATATCGGCACTTGTTACTGCGTTATTACTAACGTGTACTTTTCCGCTTTCAATTAACACATATCCGGTATGTTCACCTGCAACTTTTTTACCTGTCCAATATACTTTGCTGGCTTTTGTGTCAACGCTGTATGTTGCTTTGTCGTCCTTTCCGTTCGATGCAAATCCTGCTGTTGCAATTGCTATTACAAGTACTAATAATGTAGCTAATTTTTTCATTTTCAATTTTGTTTAATGTTTACTAATAATTTTCTACTGCAAACATACGGGAGATTTGATATGAAAAAAATAAACTAGTTTAAGAAAAACACCTTTTAGTCTCTTTTTCTTGCTTTTTTGGCAATAATCTTACTTAAAAACACGGGAGTTACTCCCAGGTACGATGAAATGTGGTATTGTGGAAGGCGTTGAACAAGATCCGGATCGTTGTTTAAAAGTTCCTCGTAATTCTCTTCGGCGGTTTTTGAAAGGATGGCCACAAAACGTTTCTGAAGAAAGATATACGAGCGCCTGATATTAGAACTCAGCTCGGTGTACTTGCTCATAATAGCCGCAAATGCCGATTCAGAAATAGAAAACACGGTGGTTTTCTCCACGGCCTCTAAATAATACGACGTAGTTGCAGGCGTTCCTAAATCGCCCAGCCACTGCCGCTCTTTACCAAAAAGCAGGTTAAACTCTTTCCCGCTTTGGTCGATAATATACATACGAAGCAATCCTTTTTCGATATAGTAATGACGCGTATTTTCATCGCCGGCATTAAAAATCCGCTGTTTCTTATTAAACGTTTCTTTCCTGAAAACTGAAACAATCTCCGCTTTTTCGGTATCCGTCAGTTTGCGATTACCAATTTTTTCGAAATAAGAAAATAGTACAGAAAAATCCTCCATGTGGCTATAGCTTCTCGCACAAATTTAGCAATCAAAAACCGATGCGCCATGCCTGAACTTACTTTTTTGATGCCTCGGTATAAATGGCCTTTAATAAACTTGCTTCGTCTTTGCTATCGCTGCTAAGCTGCCAAAACATTATTCCACCCAGATTATTTTCTTTGGCGTATTGTGTTTTTAGTTTTACCGAAACGGTGTCGTCGAAGGTCACAAATATGCTGTCGGCGAGATTATAAAGAAACGGAGCTTTAGCCGCCGCATCCCAGTGTTTTTCATAACCATCGTCTTCCGTAAAATCAGTTAACAGAACCGAATAGGAAGTTCCTCCACTAATCGGACCAGTATTGGTTTGGTACAATCCATTATTTTCAGGCGGAACACCTTTCCAGCCGCGGCCGTAAAATGCGGCACCAATTACAATCTGCTTCGGATCGACACCTTTATCCACACAAAAGCAAATAATTTCTTCGGCCGACTGTGGTTCCCATAAATCCTCGCCTTCGGGCAATTCGGCATTTTGTTGTGTCATAGCCACGCCAAGTGGTGTTTCGGCAATATCTGCCAGCGAACGGTGCCCCAAGGCTGTGTGGTGTGTGGCAAACGTTGTTCCACCACCGGCCTGGTCGTAGGTCATTACATTCATATAATCAACGTATTTCATCACCTCCAGCAATTCCACATTTTTATAGTAGCGTTTCCATCCTGCCGATGCAAAAGTTAGCGTTTGCGGACGATCGAGTTGATCCATCGCCTCACGCAAACCTTTCATCAAAAGGGTAAAATTTTCCTTGTCCTCGGGGCGTGCTTTTGTTCCCCCTGCCGGAATAGCCGGGTATTCCCAATCGATATCCACGCCATCCAACTGGTACTTTTCAATAAAATCGATTGTACTGGCGATAAACTTCGTCCGGCTTTGTTCGGAAAAAACTGCATCTGAAAAACCGTCCGCAGTCCAGCCGCCACAAGCAATCATAACTTTTAACTGCGGATACTTTTCCTTTTGTGCCACCAGTTGTTTCATAATTGAATCGGCATTTTCATTCCGAAACTGCATTTTACCATCAATTACTTTACTAAAGCTAAAAATGATGTGCGTTAACTGTTCCAGCGGCAACTGATCGGGCATGTAACCTTCGCGCGGAACGTAGTAGGCCATAACGTTTACTGCTGCTGAAGAATCATCTTTCGCCTCTTTTTGTATTCCACAGGAAACAAAAATTATGCAGGCGATTAAAAATGGAATTAACTTGTTCATGATAATTTACGCTTTTAATATAATGGTTAAAGATATGGTTATATTTGCTCTTTGTAAAATATTTAAAAACTGCAACACCAAAATGAATAATCTAAAAAAGATAGCGCTGCAATTATTCGCATTTTTGTTTTGCGCCCATACAATTTCTGCGCAAACTCCGGCCGATTGGGTAAATCCATTTATCGGAACAACCAACTACGGAACAACCAATCCCGGAGCTGTAGTTCCGCGCGGAATGGTATCGGTAGTGCCGTTTAATGTTAGTGGCAATTCGCCGTTAAACCAAACCGACAAGGACAATGGCTGGTGGTCGACGCCCTACTCGTGGGACAATAAATACTTTACAGGTTACTCGCACGTAAACCTTAGCGGTGTTGGCTGCCCCGAGTTGGGAGTAATTCTGTTGATGCCAACAACCGGTGCTGTTAACGGCGATTTCCGCGAATACGGATCGGAGATGAGCGAGCAGGTAGCCCACCCTGGGTATTACTCCACCTATCTGAATAAATACGGTATTAATACTGAAGTTTCGGCAACAGAACGAACAGGGATTAGCCGTTTTTCCTTTCCGGCGGGGCAATCGAATATACTAATCGACCTGGGTAACGGACTGACCAACGAAAGCGGCGCTTCCATTAAAATTGTAAACAACCGCGAAATTGAAGGCTGGCGAATGACCGGAACTTTCTGCTATAACGACGGCACTGAACGCCCCGTGTATTTTGTGGCTCGATTTAGCAAACCTGCCGAAGAGTTTGGCGTTTGGAAAAAAATGCCAAAAATGGGCCCCGAAGCAGCGTGGTCGGCAACAAGCAACAAAATAAAATACTACAAAAATTTCAAGGCCGAAATGGCCGGAGACAGCATTGGCAGCTGGTTTACGTTTAACACCAAAGCCAACGAAGAAATTCTGGTTGAAGTGGGTATTTCATACGTAAGCATTGAAAATGCCCGATTGAATTTGAACTTCGAATCACAGAATTTTGATTTTGAAGCCACCCGTAAACAGGCCGAAGAAAAGTGGAACGAAGCGCTGTCGACCATTACTGTAAAAGGTGGAACCGATGACCAGAAAACAGTTTTTTACACCGGTTTGTACCACATTCAAATTCACCCAAATATTTTAAGCGATGTAAACGGACAGTATCCGGCCATGGAATCGTTTGAGATAAAAACACACCCGAATGGCGAGCGCTACACCACATTCTCTTTGTGGGATACTTACCGCAATTTGCATCCTTTTATGAGCCTGGCTTTCCCGCAACAGCAGTTGAATGTGGTACAATCGATGCTGGAAATGTACGACGAAAGCGGCTGGCTACCGCGCTGGGAACTAAACAGCACCGAAACACATGTTATGGAAGGCGACCCGGCATTGCCTGTAATTGTGGACACCTGGTTTCGTGGCATCCGCGATTTTGATATTGAAAAGGCTTACGAGGCCATGTACAAATCGGCAACCACTCCCGGTGCCGAAAACAAAATCCGCCCCGATATCGACCATTATATTTCGCATGGTTATGTGCCGCTAATGTCGCAATTCGACAATTCGGTGTCGCATGCCCTGGAATATTACATTGCCGACTGGAACCTGGCACAGCTGGCAAAAGAACTGGGTAAAGACGCCGATTACGAACGTTTCCTGAAACAATCGAGAGGTTACAAAAACTACTACGATACGGAGTTTGGCATTATCCGTCCGAAGTTGCAGAACGGTGAATTTATGCCCGGTTTTAATCCGCGCCAGGGAGAGAATTTTGAACCCAGCCCGGGATTCCACGAAGGAAATGCCTACCAATATACATTTTGTGCCCACCACGATATGGACGGAATGATCGCCTTAAACGGTGGCAAAAAGAACTTTGTAACAAAACTACAGGCCATTTTCGACGATGGCCATTTTGATATGGCCAACGAACCCGATATTCATTACCCGTGGTTGTTTAACTACATAAAAGGCGAAGAGTGGCGTGCCCAAAAAGAACTGAACCGTTTAATGGCCACCTACTTTAAAAATGCACCCGACGGCTTACCCGGCAACGACGATACCGGAACCATGTCGACCTGGATTGTTTATGCAATGATGGGCATTTACCCCGTTTTACCGGGCGATATGAATTATGCCATCGCCTCGCCTGTTTTCGATGAAGTTAAAATTCAACTGGATCAGAATTTCTATCCGGGTTCGGAAATTATTATCAAAAAAAGCGGAGCAGGCGATAAAATAAAAGACATTTCACTAAACGGTAAAAAGCAAAAGTCGTTCTTCATTCACCACACCGATTTGGTGAAAGGCGGCGTTTTGGAGATTAATTTCTAAAAAGACAGATGGAGATTGAATTAGATTGAAAAGATGGATGAAAACATTTTTACTCCGTTATTATAATACCGATTTGAAATAAAACTGAGGCTTTGGTTCGCTCACTCCCAAAGGCTCTTTAATTTTCTATCGGCATTAACCATTGTAATTTCAAAGGCTCACTTTGAAATACAATTGGTATAACTCGCTAATTGATTTATAAAATACCCAACTATCGATACTCTTTCGTAGAATGGCTTTGTTTATTTGCGGGGAGTACTGAAATGAACACAAATTTATTTGTCCGGTATTGTTTACCACAATAATTCTATATAGATTTAAAGTCTCAACAACAACCCTTTACCCATATTACAGCATGAAAATGGGTTAGAAAACAAAGACCATGAAATATTCGCTAATCACAAAAATAAAATCGATTCACCGTTATTTGTTTATTCCTGTTCTGCTCACGTTATTCTCCATCGTTTTCTTTTTAGTATATCGAAATATTAAACTCACCACAATTAACGAATTCAATAACGAGCAACTCATTCTGGCCCGGACAGCTTCGATGGGAATTTCCTCGTTTTTTACCGATTCGGAGGCCGATTTAAAATTCCTGTCAAGCCTTGAAGATGTTATTCTGGTAACTGACCGCAGCAAAGAAATATTACAAAGTTACTATAATGCACACGGCGCTATTTTGGCGGCTATCACCCGAATCGACTCTTCGGGCCTGATAGTGTCAACCTATCCCGAAAATCCATCGATAATCGGTACTGATATCTCGCACCAGAATCATGTAAAACAACTTATAAAAACGCACCAACCCGTTATCAGCGATGTGTTTATGTCGGCGCAGGGCTATCTAAGTATTGCCTATCATGTTCCGGTATTTAACCAATCCACCTTTGCGGGCAGCATCGCTATTCTTATCCCAATGCATGAATTAGGAAACCAATATCTGGGCAAAATAAAAACCCGGGGAACCGGGCAAACCTGGCTGTTGAGCGAAAACGGCACCGAGATTTATTGCTCGGTAAAAGAGCACACCGGAAGAACATTTGCAGCTAACAACCAACACCAGGAACTTGCCGAACAATTAATGACAACGATAACCCGCGACAGCAGCGGAGTTGTTAAAAGTTACCATAGTGCTGATACCACCTACGGAGAAGCCGTTATTGAAGAACAATACGTAACCTTTTACCGCACTGAGCTGGGAAATACCTACTGGACCATCCTTATTTCATCGCGCGAAGCAGATATTTTTAATGCACTCACCCGTTTCCGGAATCATTCTTTTATCGCCTTTTTTCTATTGCTGCTTGCCCTGGCATTCTACTTTTATTCGCTGGCAAAAGTGAGAAACGTTTTAAAAGTAGAGAAGAAACGACGGCAAGCTGAATTAACATTACAAAAAAACGAAGAGAAATTCAGAAAGTTATTTGAAGATCATTCAGCAATAAAATTATTGATCGACCCCGAAACGTCGCGAATTGTTGATGCCAATAAGTCGGCAATCCAATTTTACGGATGGACCAGAGAGGAACTTCAGAATATGACAATAAACGAGATCAATACCCTCGCGGATGAAGATATCAAAAAAGAATTTGCCAATCTGAAAGAAAAAGGGAGTATCCGTTTTGAATTCAGGCACCGCTTAAAAAATAACGAAATACGCGATGTGGAAGTATTTAGCAGCCGGGTTGAGATCGATAACAAAATCGTTTTCCATTCGGTTATACACGATATTACCCAACGCAAAAAGACAGACAAAGCATTAATCGTTGCCAAAGAACAGGCAGAAGAGAGCAATCGGCTGAAAACCGCATTTTTGCAAAATATGAGCCACGAAATACGCACCCCCATGAATGCTATTATTGGTTTTTCGTCGTTACTGCCACACTCGTACAACAACAAAGAACAATTGCTACAATATTCCGATATTATTAATCAAAGCTCGAACAACCTGTTGGGTATTATCGACGATATTCTTGAAATTGCCAAAATAGAATCGGGGCAACTGCCTTTGTTTAAAGAATCTTTTTCTTTAAACGAGCTGTTTACCGAATTAAAAACCTTTTTTAAAGAATACCAACGCCAGCTTAACAAATCGCACGTACAATTCGATTTAAAACCCTGCTCGTGCCAACTCGACACCATTGTCACCGACAAAGGCAAACTGAGGCAAATACTGATTAACCTGATCAGTAATGCCTTTAAATTTACCAATGAAGGAACAATAGAAGTTGGCTGCACAGTAAATAAAGATACTATACAGTTTTATGTACGTGATACCGGAATTGGTATCGCGGCCGATAAACAGCAAGCCATTTTTGAACGGTTTACCCAGTTACATACCGATAAAAAGAAACAGTACGGAGGTACGGGGCTAGGGCTGTCGATTGTAAAAGGCTTGTTGGATTTGATGGGAGGAACAATTACTCTGGAGTCGGTTCAGAGAAACGGCACAAATGGGGAAAGCGGAGGAACTGCCTTTTATTTTAATATTCCTTACCAAAAAGCCGCCGAAAATACCGCAAAAACAACTACTACCATTAACGAAAAAGAATACCAGTTTAACAACGAAACCATTTTGCTGGTGGAAGACAACCTTGCCAACACCCGCCTAATAGAAAAAATGCTTGCCGATACCGGCCTCAAACTACTATGTACCGAGTTTGGGGAAGAAGCCGTTGATATAGCCTGCACGAAGTTACCAACACTGGTGCTTATGGATATTGGGCTTCCCGACATAAGTGGCTACGAGGCTGCACAAAAAATAAAATCGGCTGCTCCCGGAATTAAAATAATTGCACAAACAGCTTACGTTTCCAACGATGACAAAGAAAAAGCTTTTGAAGCCGGTTGCGACGATTTTGTGGGTAAACCTCTTTCCCGCGAACAGTTGCTTGCGGTAATTAAAAAACATTTGAATTCGAACAATTAAGTACAAAACTGTTAATTGTACTCACCAAAGCAATCCTGCACCATCTTGTGGTTGTACTTAATAGTTTCTGTTTCTTAATAAACCTATCATTTGCCCAACGCCAATACCAAAACAGATTCTGTCTCTATTGATTTGTACCATTGGAGATATGGAAAATACATAAACTCTTGTAAACGGGAATTCAAATTTGGGATTTATTATTAGGCATTATGTATGCGTATAAAGCATTCATCAGGCGGCTTGTGTTTTCTAAAGATAGTCTTTCTTCGCTGGCATACTGATATGAGGGCTAGTCATATAAAAACCGTTGCAAAAATACATTTGCAACGGTCTTTTTAATTAGAATCTGCCAATTATTTAAAACTTAAAGCCTAGTTTTAAAAATGGTTGAGTAAAAAACGAAAACGTATTCGATTTCGCATCAAGCATTTCAAGTCCGGGCCCAGGTTTTTTAGCATTGTAAGCATACAAGTAGTTTACCGGCTTTATTTCCATTCCAAAATAAAAACCTTCCATAAGGTAATAATCAACTCCGGCAACGGCAGCGCCACCCAAGCCAATTAATTCCACAGTTCTTATTCCAACGTCCATAATAACAGGTTCACCAGCTATATCTTCAATGGTCGGGTCGTAAACCGACTCTCGACCGTAATAGTAGGCGGCATTCACTCCCAAATAGGGTTGTAAACGATCTATTGGGGTAGTAAAATGGTATTCGCCCCCCAAAATAATACTAAAGTTAAGTTCATCATCGGCCACTACGGCATCGTATCCCGGAATCCATGTTGAATTGGGCGAATCAGGATCGATGGTTGCGGGAATATTTACTTGCGATGGCGTATTTCTAACAACCCCCAAACCACTTAGTTTTAATGCAATTTTGTCGGAAAGAAAATACCTTGCCTCTGCTCCAATCATATTCGTAGCATTGTTGTCATCCATTGATACCATATTTGCATATGGAGCATCTCCGGGAACCGACCAGTTGGCATTGGTTCCGGCTGGCATAGTGTTTACCAAACCAGCTGTGAGCACATTGCCTTTACCAAATAGTAGTGAAGCCGTAAAATTACCCTTAGTGGGCGCAAAACCCGAAACTTCGCTGTTTACGTCTTGTGCCCGGGCAAGCCCAATGCTTGCCAAGAGGACAAACGTGTATAAAATATATTTTTTCATATTGTCTTTCTTTAGGATAAAATTATTATTAAAGTTGATAAGTATTGGGGACAAGCCCCAATACTCTCTATATTTCCTAAAGAAGGATTATTCAATTGCTGCTTCGTAAAGCGCCATATACTTTGTAGCCAACTCCATCGCTGCATCTCTTCGCGAAACAAGCACTGCCAGTTCTTCTTTATCCAGCTCTAATAGTGCCATAGCTTCTGCTTTGTCAATGGCATTATCGGCCAAGGCTTCTTTCTTGTCGGCAATACTGCTCATTAGGTTTTCAATCTGATTTTCAACAAACTCTATCTGTCCGTTTATATCACGAAGTTGATCTTCTAATACCCACTTTAAGTTGTTTTGAGCCCAGATCATATTATCGTTAGCAGAAATTTCGTTATTCAATTCGCCATTAGCTTCCCATGCCATATTAAGTGCAACTTGTAGGTCAAACATGGCTTCTGGTGTTAATGCATCAAAAGCAGTTTGTAACTCACTTACAATTGCTTCAAAGTTTTCAATCTCCTGTGTGGCTTGCATAATGTTTATTTCATCATAAGCAATCCACTCTTTATAATTCTCTATGTCATTTTCATAATTCGCGATACGGTCTTTCCGCCAATCTACCTCGTACTGGGCATTGTCCCTCAAAACTTCTACATCGCGTACTAGCCAATACTGCTGCATATAAGCATTATCTGCAGTCCAGTAAGCATTGTCTGCCACATTATAAGCTTCCTGCGCAGCTTGCTGTGCAGGTGTTCCCACTTCATAATACGCTTGGGATGCCGCATCACGTGCAGCCTCTGCAAGTTCCAGGTTTGTAGTAGCAGCAGCTAATGTAGCTTTAGCCACAGGTAAAGCCGCTTCGGCTTCGCTTAAGCGTTCGCTTAACCCGTCAACATAATCTTGTTGCCAAGTAACCAAGTTTTGTGCATTGGCATAGCCCCAACGTGCATTTTCTAATGCAGTTAAATTTGCAGCTGTAGGTGCTGCATCGAAAGCATCTTGTGCTGTATTTAGTGCTATTAAAGCAGTAGCTTCGGCAGTTTCAAGAGTTTCGAGGTCGGTAACAGCAGTTGCATAATCCGCATCATAATCATCGTTAGCATTGACTAACTCGTTTTCGGCCATACTTAATTCGCCTTCTGCATCCCAAAATTTTTGCTGCGCGTCCCAACGTTTATCATTTGCCTGCATATATTCATTCCACAATGCCTGGTTAGCAATTCCTGCCAATTCTAAATTATTCATGGCTAATGCTCTGGCTTCGTCGGAAGCATTTCTTGCAGCACCTGCTTCTTCTTTCAAAGCATCCTGCTTTTCGAATTCAGCTATATTGGCAGCTAAAATTGCTTCACGGTTTACTAATTCAGTTTCGTAACGGGTAATCCAGGTTTCAGCGTATTCAATTTGCCCCTCGTTGTTTTCGATGTATCCCTCGTAATCTTCAATCCATTGTTCGCGTTCTCCAATATCATATTTTGCGTTGTTGAAGCTATTAATGGTATTGTTCGCTTCGTCTAATTCGTCTTGTGCCACTTGTACTACATCTTGCAAATGCTTCTCGCGGTCGACACGTAACTGGGCATTGGCATTTTCTAGGCTTAGTATTTTCGCTTTTGCTTCAATTATTGCTGCTTCGGCCGCACTTGGGTCGGTAGCTACCGCTTCAAGACCAGTGAGCAATGCTTGCACGGCTGTTAACTCAGAAGATTGCACGTCTACTTGTTTTTGTATCATTTCGGCAATACCTTCAAAATATCCTGTTACATCAGGGTTTTCCCCTAACAGTAATTCCATTTGAGCAATATCGGTCTGTTTACCAACAACTTGTTGAGCCAGCATATAATAATCTTGCATAGCCCAACCGTATTTATCCAAGTATTCGCCGGCTTCTTCAAGACCACTGGTTGCCACATATTTTGCCATATCGGCCAGGGCCTTTTCCAAATCCAATTCAGCCTGTACCAATTCCTCCTCAGCTTGTTTTGATTCTACTTCAAACCAAGCAAGGTCTTCCTCAAGCTGAAGTTCCATTCTTGCAATATTGATAGAATCGATTGCAGCGTCGTAGCTAACTTGCTGCTCCTGGCTAAGCAATCTTAATGCCAGCATCGCTTCATCGTATGCCAAATCGGCTTCTCTATCCTGAAGATTTAAAGCATTCATTGCCGCCATATAGGCATCTTGTTCAGTAAGCCTCAAAATAGCCAATGCATTTAAAGCCTCCTGATGCGTAAGGGCCATTTCCTGCTGGGCAATTTGGTTTTCTTCCGATTGCAACTTAAGGGCATTCATGGCCTCGTTAAAGTTGTTTAAAATAGCTTGTGCAGCATTTTCTAAATCCTGCATAGCTGTTTTGCTGTTTAGCAAATCTACTTGTGCTTGCCGAAGCGCACTTACCTCAGGGGCGACTTCGTCGTCAACACACGAGCCTAATAATACACTTACAGCCAAAATAACTGTTAGTAACTTGTAACCAAAATAATTTTTCATCTTCATGATTTGTTAAGTTTTTATACATTAAAAAATTCAATTTTGCCCAACAACGTGAGCTATCCCTTTCGTCGGTTTAATCAGTACGCTATCATTTCACATTACAAACCTTTTGTGCTTTACTGCTGCCTATCTGCTTCGTAATTTCCTGCCCCACAACAGTTGCTGAATGCACTTCAGGAAAGAGAAGGAAATGATGTTGTTTTGATTTATTAAGTCTTGTTCATTGAGCCAACTATGTTTAATTTGTAGAAAGCATATACTTCAGGTTTCCGGCGGAAACCACAAGCTTCGACTGCCTATTCAATAGCTAATCCGGGAGCCTACACCTCAACAACAACAATATCGCTTTGTAATCCTACTTCGGTATCGCCAAGGATAAAACAGGCGTAGTACTGTGTTCCATTTTCCATGGGTTGGTTGTCGATGTATGGACTGCGGGTGTCGGTAGCGAGGTACGAGAAGCTTTCTTCTCCGGGGCGTTTACGGTAAATATTTACACCGTTAAAATAGCCTTCCAGTCCAAAAGCAAGCTCCCAGCCATGGGCATTTTTCGTTGTTTTAAGTACCGGCTGTGCTTTGTCGATATTGTGGTTTACTTCGGTGCCGGTAATGTCGAATTCTTTGCCGGTTTGTTCGGTATAGCCCGGATTACTTTTAACAAATTGTGCTATACTGCGGCAAAGGTTAACCAGTTGTTTACGGTCGTTGCGGGTTTTGCTTACCTGTTGTTTTTTCTGGTCGATTAGCTGCCGCTCGGTAACCAGGTCGCCCGAATAAGCTTGTGCCGCCGCATTAACATCGTCGGCCAGTTCCTGGGTAATACCATAAGAACCTACGTTATTGGTAACGGTTGTTGCAAACTGTTTTGCCCACGATTCCAGTTCAAATTTGTCGCTTGGAATGTAATCGGTGTGTCGTGCCATAATCTTTTTGTTTTTGGTTGTTGTAAGTTATTTCGGGTTATTTATTTCAACTTTCTTCGCAAAATCCTTTAATCACGCGGGTTTTAATAGCTATGATAGTCCTCTTTGTTTTTAATTGGCACCATTTAGCAACTGATTGGCACCATTTAGTAACTGATTGGTGCCTGTTACTAAGCAATTGGCCCCAGTTAATAACCGGTTGATGCCTTTCAACAGCTGATAATTACCATGTAGTTGTTCGCTGCTTCCATTGGTAAAACAATTGCCCCGAATTAATAAGCCGGGGGTGTTTAACAGTTTCTGATTGGTATTCGATATTTGATTCAAGTGTTAAAACGATTTTGATTTTATACTTGTCATAAAAATAGCGAGTCAACATTTAAGATGAGTTAATAAAATTCTCTATTTATTAAAGCGATGGTTTTCATTATCAAACCGATGGTTTCTAACAACCAACCGGTTACAATACACATATCAAGATTTTAGTAATGGCCAATATTACATCTGTTCAGTTTAGCGCCACCGCCTTTTTTACTATTGACCTATGCATTTTCACCAACGAACAGTTGTTTATTCAATAAATAATTTATTAAATTGCGAGAAACATAAGATAAAAAACAAATAACCCAATTAAGTTCTAGATTAATGTCCGACCTCAACATTTTTATTATCGACGATGAACCCGATGCCGGGCTTCTACTACAGAATTTATTAAAAGAGTATTCTGTTATACAGATAAAAGAAGTATTTACCAATGCATTGCATGCACTTGATGCGGTAATTATACGACAGCCACAGGTAATTTTTTTGGATATTGACATGCCAGAAATCACGGGCTTGGAGTTTTTGCAACAGGTTAACACGTTTTCGCCAAACACAAAAGTGGTATTTGTTACCGCTTTTAAGGATTATGTTCTGGAGGCTATACATAACAACGCATTCGATTATATTTATAAACCTGTTTCGAAAGCGGAATTACGCCGGGTAGTTTATAAAATTATAAATGCATTTAACAGCGAGAAACAGCAATCACCCCCCGCCAAGTCAAAAGTATTATTAAAGACCGCCGAAGGACACCATTATATTGCCACAGAACAGATATTGTACCTGGAAGCCGACAGCAATTATACCAAACTGGTATTAAAAGATGGAAAAAACTTGCTGTTGAGCACAAACCTGGGAAAATTACACAAACAGTTTCCCAAAACTGAATTTGTACGCATAAGCCGCAAGCATATCATCAACAAAAACTACCTCTTGTTTATGAATTTTTGTAAACGATACTGTATTGTTTCAAACAACGAAATAGAACGCCAGCTGGAAGTCAGTATTAAGATGAGGGATTTAAAACAAGAGTTAAGCTAACAGGAGCAGCCACCAGTTTTCATATCCGGAATTCAAAATCGAGTATCCGGAATCAAGTATCCAGAATCCAACACAAGGTGAAAATCAAATTAAAAAACAGCATTTCCAATACGCACCTGCAATCGGCACTTGTAGGTGCGTTGGTAATCCTTTTGGTGTATTCGATTTGGGATGCGCCGATAAAAAGATATAACGTAAAGGTCGATCCTTTAGATCGATATACAACAGAAGACGTACTATGGTTTGTCGATGACTTTGACGGCGACGGGAATAGCGAACGAATCAGATGTTTCAATGCCCCACATACTAACACATTGGATTTGGTTGCTTACGATAACAATGGCAATCTATTGGATCATTATCATTATAATAGCTCAAACTGGAATTATTCTTTAACACCACGTATCTTCGACATTGATAAAGATGGAATAAAAGAATTGTTATTCTTTTCGGTGAGAAATGATTCAATTTTCTTCAATGCGATTAATTTGCAGTCATTCCAGTTATCAATCGATCATCATTATTTCAATACTTTTGAGAGAAAGAGAGAAAACTATGCCTACGCTTCAGAGTTCTTTCACTTCGGCGACTTTAATAGTGACGGGATTGATGAGCTGTTTTTTGTATTCGATGCCGGATTTGGATTGTATCCCCGAGGGGTTTTTAAGATTGAATTCCCATCTTTAAAACTATCAGCCTCTCCCACTGATCACATGTTAGTAAAGGCTATCAATTTTGTCGATTTTTTTATGGATGGCACAACTGAAATACTATGTACAACCTCCGCTCCGAATAATTCAAGCGATAGAAATATACTTTCGGACACATGCAGTTATGTAACTGTTTTGGATTATAATCTGACACCTGTATTTGATCCTATTCCAATG
The DNA here is from genome assembly GCF_900111425.1 of Draconibacterium orientale. Lineage (NCBI taxonomy): Bacteria > Pseudomonadati > Bacteroidota > Bacteroidia > Marinilabiliales > Prolixibacteraceae > Draconibacterium > Draconibacterium orientale. Next base: position 21,887 of record NZ_FOHT01000004.1, read on the forward strand.
CAAGGCAGGTATTCTTCAACAAAGTGTATTCCCAACACCAATGATTCTACTTTTTTAGTGAGTCATTACTGTCGTTCCACCAGCTGTGTGCCACTGCGACTTATGCTGTTAAATACGGAAGGTCGGTTAATATCAGAAAAAAAGTGGAAAAACATCTCTAATCCTGAAAATCTGGAAGTTGATCTAAATACGATTAATAAAATACCCTATCTGATTATTAAAGACATTGGAAGGCTTCGTTTAGATAAAGGGATTTATCGGTTACCAGATCATCTCGAACCAGAAGAAGATCCTCTTCTTAGCATTCCGACTCTCTATGATTTTAGCGGAGATGGATCGTCAGAGTTGCTTTTTTGGGATATGAAATCCCGAGCTATAATCTATGATGAAGAAACCAATGATCAGGTTGAATTTGAATTCCCATTTCCAATAAAATATGGATTAAAAATCTACCCGTTTTATGAAAATGGGAAAATAACTAAACATGCGGTTACTACCGTGGGAGGATTTATCTTTTTAGAATATTCCAGAAACAAAATGTATTTCCTTCTGTACTTAATTTATCTATTTCTGTTCATTTCCGTTTCGGGTCTGATAAGATTAATGTTTTATTTTCAAAAAACAATTATTGAAAGAAAATGCAATACCGAAAAACAATTAATCGAGCTTCAGTTTAATTCGGTGAAAAACCAGTTGAATCCACATTTTTTGTTTAATGCGTTGAATTCAGTGGCTTTGATGATTAACGAAAATAAATCAGACGAAGCGTACGACTTTTTATCACTTAATTCGCGTATGATACAGCGGGTGATGAATGATGCGAAAGAGGTGAAACGCTCTTTAAAAGATGAGATTCAATTTACTAAGGACTACGTGAGTATTCAGGAACATCGTTTTAAAAATTGCTTTAAAGCAATATTTGAGATTGACCCGGAGGTGAATCTTGATTTTCAGGTGCCTAAAATGTGTATCCATACCTATGTTGAGAACGCCATAAAACATGGTTTTCGCAACACTAAGGCTGGCGGTCGCCTTAGAATCAGCGTTAAATCTGTTTCTCGAGGTATATCAATCACTATAGAAGATAATGGCATGGGACGAAAAGCAGCGTCCGTATATCAAACCAACTCAGGAAATGGGGTTAATATTATGAATGAGTTCTATCAGTTATTTGAGAAATACCATGGATATAAAATTAATTTTTCAATTGATGATATTGATCCGACCGGGACTGCTATAAAATTGAGAATTATAATACCTGAATAGGGAAAGCGGTTTCGGAGGCAGAAGTATTTTTCAGGATTTCACTCACACATTCCAATTATCAACCAGTTGACACTCTATAAAATTGAAAAAGCCGAACTGCAAATGCAATCCGGCTTTTCAATATGGTAAAGAAAATTATTAGTCTTCTTTCTTTGCTTCGTCAGCTGATGCATCAGCTTTAGGCTCTTCAGTTGCATCTTCAGGAGCCGGAGCTTCTTCAGTTTTAACTTCTTCAACAACTTCTGCCTCTGCAACAGGTGCAGTAGCGTCAGCTTTTTTAGCACCACCACGACGCGAACGACGTTTTTTAGGTGCAGCAGCTTCTTCTTTTGCAGCCAACATAGCTTCGTTGAAGTCAACCAACTCGATGATACACATATCGGCGTTGTCGCCTAAACGGCTACCGGTTTTAAGAATACGAGTGTATCCTCCCGGACGGTCAGCAACTTTAACAGCTACTTCGCGGAACAATTCCGATACAGCATCTTTGTCTTGCAGGTAGCTAAAAACTACCCTGCGCGAGTGTGTAGTATCTTCTTTTGCCTTAGTAATCAATGGCTCAACGTACATACGCAATGCTTTCGCTTTTGCAACAGTAGTTGAAATCCGCTTATGCGCGATAAGTGAACTTGCCATGTTTGCCAACATCGCTTTACGATGTGGCGCTTTACGGCCTAAGTGATTAAATTTCTTATTATGTCTCATTGCCTTTTACTCCTTATCAAGTTTATACTTGGAAATATCCATTCCAAAATTCAGTCCCATGTTATCTAAAAGGTCATCCAATTCGGTTAACGATTTTTTACCAAAGTTTCTGAATTTCAGCAGGTCGTTTCTGTTGTAGGTAACCAGGTCGCCTAATGTATCTACATCCGCAGCTTTCAAACAATTTAAAGCACGAACCGACAGATCCATATCAACCAGTTTGGTTTTCAACAACTGACGCATATGCAGTACTTCTTCATCAAACTCTTCGTTTGCAAATTTCTCATCCGTATCAAGAGTGATCTTTTCATCCGAGAATAGCATGAAGTGGTAAATCAGAATTTTAGCTGCTTCTTTTAATGCATCTTTTGGGTGAACCGAACCATCGGTAGCAATATCCAGAACTAGTTTTTCGTAGTCGGTTTTTTGCTCAACACGATAGTTTTCAACGGCGTATTTTACCTTTTTAATTGGTGTGTAGATCGAGTCGATCGGAATTACACCAAATTCTTCTTCAACCGGCTTGTTTTCAACAGCAGGAACGTAACCACGTCCTTTGCTGATTTGCAATTCCATTTGAATTTTTACATCGGGCTCCATTCTGCAAATTACCAACTCAGGATTCAGTACTCTGAAACCGGTCATAAATTTGTTAATATCGCCGGCAGTAAATTCTTCCTGACCGGTAATTGAAATAGATACTTTTTCGCTGTCAAAATCTTCCACCTCGTTTTTAAAACGAACTTGCTTCAGATTAAGGATAATATCAGTTACATCTTCAATAACTCCTTTAATCGTAGAAAACTCATGGTCAACACCTTCAATTTTAACAGTTGTAATTGCATAGCCTTCCAACGACGATAACAGAATACGACGAAGTGCATTACCAATTGTAATACCGTATCCCGGTTCCAGGGGACGAAACTCGAATTGTCCGAACTTGTCATCGGATTCTAACATTATTACCTTGTCAGGCTTTTGGAATGCTAATATTGCCATAATATTCTAAGTAATTTTATTATTTTGAATACAACTCTACGATTAGTTGCTCTTTGATGTTTTCTGGAATTTCTTCACGTTCCGGACGGTTCAGAAATTTTCCGGCCATTTGAGCGCCGTCCCATTCCAACCATTCGTACTGTGAGCTTCTGCGCGATTGCAATGAGCCTGTAATTTCTTCCAGCGATTTTGATTTCTCGCGAACACCAATAACGTCGCCAGACTTAACCGTGTACGATGGAATATTTACTAATTTTCCGTTAACCGTAATATGTTTGTGTGATACAAACTGACGTGCCGCAGCGCGTGTTTTAGCAATACCCAAACGGAATACTACGTTGTCGAGACGAGACTCTAACAACTGAAGAAGAACCTCACCGGTAACACCTTTAGAAGCTTGCGCTTTTTTGAAAAGTGTGCGGAATTGTCTTTCTAATACACCGTAAGTATATTTTGCCTTTTGTTTCTCTTTTAACTGTTGCCCGTATTCCGAAACTTTTCTTCTTTTCGACGCTAAACCGTGCATCCCCGGAGGGTAGTTTTTGTGTTCGAAAACTTTATCCGGTCCGAAGATAGGTTCTCCGAATTTACGAGCGATTTTAGATTTTGGTCCTCTATATCTTGCCATTTCCTTTTCGTTTTAAAATTAAACTCTACGTCTTTTAGGAGGCCTGCAACCGTTGTGCGGAAGCGGTGTTACATCAATAATTTCAGTAACCTGGATACCAATGGTAGCCATAGCTCTGATTGCTGATTCACGACCGTTACCAGGTCCTTTAACATATACCTTAACTTTACGTAGTCCAAGGTCATAAGCAGTTTTAGCACACTCTTCTGAAGCTACCTGCGCAGCATAAGGAGTATTCTTTTTCGAACCACGGAATCCTTTTTTCCCAGCCGACGACCAAGAGATCACCTCTCCGTTCATGTTTGTCAGCGTAACAATAATATTGTTGAAAGACGAGTGGATATGAGCCATACCATTGGCTTCAACAACCACAGTTCTCTTTCTACTTGATCCTGTTTTTTTTGCCATAACTCAAATTCCTTATTTAGTGGCCATTTTTTTGTTAGCAACAGTTTTACGTTTTCCTTTACGGGTACGTGCGTTGTTTTTTGTGCTCTGTCCGCGAACCGGCAAACCGATACGGTGACGGATACCACGGTAACAACCAATATCCATTAAACGCTTAATGTTCATCTGAACTTCAGATCTTAGCTCACCCTCTACCTTGAAGTTATCACCGATAACTTCACGTACAGCTGCTAAATCTTCGTCATTCCAATCCTGTACTTTCAGGTTACTATCTACACCTGCTTTTTCAAGGATTGTGATGGCTCTGCTGCGGCCAATACCATAAATATAGGTAAGTGCAACCTCACCTCTTTTATTACTTGGAATATCAACACCTACTATACGTGCCATAAAATTCTTCTTTTTAAAAGATTAATTAACCCTGACGTTGTTTAAACTTAGGGTTCTTTTTATTAATCACATACAAACGTCCTTTTCTGCGTATAATTTTGCAGTCTTCGCTACGTTTTTTAACTGAAACACGAGTTTTCATCTTAATTATTTTTTTAATTTTTTGTATCGATGTCCGACGTTTGTCGGGACTCGTTTCATATACAATCTTTAGTTTTTGTACCTAAACGTAATTCTACCTTTAGTTAAATCGTAAGGAGACATTTCGACTTTAACTTTATCCCCTGGCAAAATTTTAATATAATGCATTCTCATCTTTCCTGAAATGTGCCCTGTTATTACATGACCATTTTCCAGTTCAACCCTAAACATTGCGTTTGATAATGCTTCTATAATTGTTCCATCTTGTTCTATGGAAGGTTGTTTTGCCATAAAATTCTCTTTTAATTTTTTTTGAATAAGTTTATACTAAATATCTCTTTTACAATTTGTCTTACATTCCTCCGAGTCCCGGACGACCTTTAATCCGGCCTGATTGCATCAAACCGTCGTAATGGCGCATCAACAGGTGACTTTCAATCTGCTGTAAGGTATCTAACACAACACCAACAAGAATTAGCAGCGATGTACCACCGTAAAACAGGGCAAACGACTGGCTGATTCCCATCATCATGGCAAAGGCTGGCATAATAGTTACCAATCCTAAGAAAATAGAACCTGGCAATGTTATACGCGACATAACCGTATCAAGAAAATCTACCGTTTTCTTTCCAGGTTTAACCCCGGGAATAAAACCACCGTTTTTCTTCATATCTTCTGCCATTTGGGTTGGGTTAATAGTAATAGCGGTGTAAAAATACGTAAAAGCTACCACTAATAAAAATTGTGTTAAATTATACCAAAAACCTGTGATGTTTGATAAGGCAGCCGCCACACCACGCAGATTTTCAGAATTTGCAACACCAACAATTGTAATAGGCACCATCATAATTGCCTGCGCAAAAATGATAGGCATTACACCTGCGGCATTAACTTTCAGAGGGATGTACTGACGTACTCCGCCATATTGTTTGTTACCAACAATTCGTTTCGCATATTGTACCGGAATCCTACGGGTTCCCTGCACCAAGGCAATAGATGCCATAAATACGATAAACAGGATAACAAACTCTACCAGGAACATTACTAAACCTCCACCATTGATTCGCGATCCAAATTCCTGAACCACGGCCATTGGTAAACGGGCAATAATACCAATCATAATGATTAGCGAGATACCATTACCGATTCCTTTATCAGTAATACGTTCTCCTAACCATAACACAAACATCGACCCGGCTGTTAAAATCACAATGGAAGGGGCGTTAAACCATATTCCTTGCATTGCAAAAGCCGAATCGGGTAACTGCATGTGTAAATTGGTGAGATATGCCGATGCCTGCGGAATCAGAATTAACACGGTTAAATAACGTGTAATCTGATTTATTTTCCTTCTTCCTGACTCTCCCTCTTTCTGCAACCTCTGGAAATAGGGAACTGCGATACCCATTAACTGGATAACAATTGAGGCAGAAATATACGGCATGATTCCTAAAGCAAAGACAGAAGCCTGTGCAAATGCACCACCCGAAAACATGTTAATCAATCCCAGCAATCCATCAGAAGTCTGACTTTGCAGGTTTTGTAACTGTGCCGGATCAATACCCGGAAGCGAAACAAACGATCCTAACCTGTAAATTAACAGGAAAAACAGTGTTGTTCCAATTCTGAATCTTAGATCTTCAATCTTATAAATATTCTTTAGGGTCTCAATAAATCGTTTCATTGCGGTTTAAGCTATTTCGGTTGTTCCTTCTAATTTTTCTATTGCTTCTTTCGCGCTTTTTGAAAATGCAGCGGCTTTAACTTCTAATTTTTTAGTTAAAGTACCTCCGCCAAGAATTTTGATCTTGTCGTTTTTCGACGCGATGCCTGCGTTAACCAAGGATTCTTTGTCAATTACAGTCAGGTTCTTTTTAGTTGCGAGGTTCTCAAGTACATCAAGGTTGATTGCTTTGTATTCAACACGATTGATGTTTTTAAATCCCATTTTTGGAACTACACGTTGCAAAGGCATTTGACCACCTTCGAAACCAATTTTTCTTGAGTAACCTGAACGCGACTTTTGACCCTTGTGACCACGAGTTGATGTACCGCCACGGCCCGAGCCCTGACCACGACCAATTCGTTTTGTAGTTTTAGTCGATCCTTCTGCAGGTTGTAAGTTACTTAAATTCATCTTATTAAATATTTTTATATTCAATTGAATAAGATGGAACGGGTCTCGAGTGCTCGAGACCCGTTTCATAATTTCAATAGTTTGAAATATTACTTAACTTCTTCAATACTCAGTAAATGTCTCAATTTGTTAACCATGCCAACAATTTGAGGAGTAGCTTCGTGAACAACAGTTTGGTTCAGTTTTTTCAAACCTAACGATTCCAAAGTTGCTTTTTGGCGTTTTGTTGAACCGATACCACTTTTTACTTGTGTTATTTTTAATTGTGCCATAACTGTGTTATCCTTTAAAAACTTTTTCAACTGAAACACCTCTGTGTTCTGCTACTGTATAAGCATCCCTTAACTCGGTCAAAGCTGTCATTGTAGCTTTTACCAGGTTGTGTGGGTTTGATGATCCTTTTGACTTAGCCAAAACGTCGTGAATACCGGCACTTTCCAGTACAGCACGCATCGCACCCCCAGCCTTAAGACCGGTACCCGACGAAGCAGGTTTTAACAGGATGTTTGCACCGCCGAATTTAGCGGTTTGTTCGTGTGGTATAGTTCCGTTAATTACCGGAATTTTTACCAGGTTCTTTTTAGCTGCGTCAACACCTTTAGCAATTGCAGTAGTTACTTCGCTTGCTTTACCAAGTCCCCAGCCTACTATTCCTTTTTCGTCGCCCACAATAACAATGGCAGAGAAACTGAACGTACGTCCACCTTTTGTTACTTTGGTTACACGGTTAATGGCTACCAACCTGTCTTTTAATTCCAGGTCGCTTGTTTTTACTTTATTACTTACTTTCGCCATAATGTATTAGAATTTAAGGCCACCTTCGCGGGCAGCGTCAGCTAATTGTTTTACTCTACCGTGGTATAAGTTACCACCTCTGTCGAATACAACTTCAGTAATTCCGGCTGCAAGTGCTTTTTCGGCAACTGCTTTACCAACCATTGCAGCTTTTTCAGTTTTTGTACCGCTGGCGTCAGCAATACCTTTATCTGATGATGAAACTGCTAATAAAGTTGTTCCTTGCAGGTCGTCGATAACCTGAACGTAGATTTGCTTGTTACTTCTGTAAACGCTTAATCTAGGACGTTCTGCTGTGCCGGAAACAACTGTGCGTACGCGACTTTTTATTCTTGCTCGCCTTTGAACTTTTGTTAATGCCATAATAATTAATCTTTTTAAAAATTATTTACCGGCTGCTTTACCAGCTTTACGCCTCAATACTTCGCCTGCAAACTTAATACCTTTTCCTTTGTAAGGTTCAGGTTTGCGGAATGATCTGATTTTGGCAGCTACTTGTCCGATTAATTGTTTGTCGTGACTTTTAAGGGTCACTGACGGAGTGCTACGTTTATCAGATAATGCCTCTACTTTAACTTCTGCTGGAAGTTGCAGGTAAGTATGGTGAGCAAAACCTAATACAAGGTCAAGTACGTTATCTGGCAGAACTTCTGCACGGTAACCTACACCTACTAACTCTAACTTAATTTCGTATCCTTTCGATACGCCTTCCACCATGTTATTGATCAAAGAGCGGTACAGTCCGTGCATTGACTTTTCGCGTTTTGATTCGCCGTTTCTTTTTACCTCGATAGTTGCATCTTCAACAGCTACTTCGATAAGCGGATCAACTTGCTGAGTCAATTCACCCAGAGGACCTTTTACGCTAACGATATTCTCGTTAACTTTTACTTCTACTCCTGCTGGTATTGAAATGGGTAATTTTCCTATTCTTGACATGACTGTTCCTCCCTATTAATACACGTAACATAAAACTTCTCCACCTACTTTAAGCTCGCGAGCTTCTTTATCGGTAATTACACCTTTTGAGGTAGAGATTATTGCTATGCCTAAACCATTTAGTACACGTGGAATACTGTTTGTGTCGCAGTACTGACGCAGACCTGGTTTACTAATGCGTTCTAACGCTTTTATTGCAGATACTTTTGTTTCTGGATTGTATTTCAACGCAATTTTAATGTTACCCTGAACGCCAACACCTTCTTCAAATTTGTAGTTTAAGATGTAACCTTTTTCTTTCAAAAGTTTAGTCATCTCTTTTTTAATATTTGAAGCAGGAATGTCAACTACACGGTTTTTCGCCATAATTGCATTTCTTACCCTTGTCAGATAATCTGCTATTGGATCTGTTACTTTACTCATTTTTCAAGTTTCTTTTAACGATTACCAACTTGCCTTTTTAACTCCGGGAATCAAGCCATTTGATGCCATTTCCCTAAAATCAATCCTGCTGATACCGAATTGGCGCATATATCCTTTCGGACGTCCGCTAAGTTTACAACGGTTGTGTAAACGTACTTTGGCGGAGTTTTTAGGAAGTTTTTGCAAACCTTCCCAGTCGCCTTCTGCTTTCAGTCGGGCACGTTTTTCGGCGTATTTCTCAACTAATTTTGCACGTTTTACTTCGCGTGCCTTCATTGATTCTTTAGCCATTACTAGTTCTTTTTAACGTTTTTAAATGGTAAACCTAATTCTTTCAACAAAGCAAAACCTTCTTCGTCGGTTTTTGCAGAAGTGACAAAGGTAATATTCATTCCGTTGATCTTACTTACTTTATCAAGTACGATCTCGGGGAAAATAATTTGTTCCGGAACGCCAAGAGTGTAGTTTCCACGGCCGTCCATTTTGCTTTCGATACCTTTAAAGTCGCGAATACGTGGCAGTGCCACAGCAATTAAACGATCCAAGAATTCATACATTTGGTCGCGACGCAATGTAACGCGCACGCCAATTGGCATTTTCTTTCTCAATTTGAAATTAGAGATATCCTTTTTTGACAAAGTTTGTACGGCTTTCTGGCCGGCGATCATTGTCATTTCGGTTTGGGCTACGTCGATCAGTTTTTTGTCGGCGATTGCTGCTCCAACACCCTGGTTAAGGATGATCTTTTCTAATTTCGGAACCTGCATTACAGAAGAGTAATCATACTCTTTCTTTAAAGCAGGGATTATTTCTTCCTGATATTTCTTCTTAAGAGTTGGTACGTAAGCCATTACTTAATCTCCTCTCCTGTTTTTTTCGAAATACGAACTAATTTACCATCATCATTCAATTTCTTTCCTACACGTGTAGCTTCACCTGTTTTAGGATCAACCAACATAAGGTTAGAAATATGCACCGGTGCTTCTCGTTCAATGATACCTCCCTGTGGCGCTTCCGCGTTAGGTTTGGTATGCTTTTTCATCATGTTAACACCTTCAACTATTGCTCTGTCGGTTTTTCTGATCACTTCCAGTACACGCCCTTTTTGGCCTTTACTGTTTCCAGCGATCACAACCACAGTGTCACCTTTTTTTATGTGTAACTTTTTCTGCATTTTGAGCTCTTTTCTTATTACAATACTTCTGGTGCGAGTGAGATAATTTTCATATTCTTCTCGCGTAATTCACGTGCTACAGGCCCGAAAATACGTGTTCCACGCATTTCTCCGGCGTTGTTGAGAAGTACTACTGCGTTATCGTCGAAACGAATATAAGAACCGTCCTGACGACGGTTTTCTTTTTTCGTACGAACAACAATAGCGCGTGATACAGTACCTTTTTTCATCTCGCCACCGGCAAGTGCACTTTTTACAGTAACCACTACAGTGTCGCCCAATGTAGCATATCGTTTACGTGTTCCGCCTAATACACGGATCACTAAAACTTCTTTTGCTCCACTGTTATCGGCTACCGAACATCTTGATTCTTGTTGTATCATGATTACTTAGCTCTTTCAATTATTTCAACTACTCTCCAACATTTGGTTTTACTTAAAGGACGAGTTTCCATAATCCTTACTGTATCGCCAACGTTGCATTCATTTTTCTCATCGTGCGCATGGAATTTGGTAGTTTTGTTAACGAACTTACCATAGATTGGGTGCTTCTCTTTACGTTTCTCGGCAACCACAATCGATTTATCCATTTTATCACTAACAACGACCCCGATTCTCTCTTTTCTGAGATTTCTTACTTTATTTTCCATCGTTGAATTACTTCTGATTTTCGTTTAATTCTCTTTCGCGAAGAATTGTATTCAAACGTGCGATCGTTGCTTTCGTTTCCTTTAACTTGTTAGGATTTTCAAGCGGCGACACGGCATGATTCAATCTTAGGCGAACAAGATTTTCTTTTTCAATCTGCAGACGTTCAACGATTTCGTTGCTCGCCATTTCTTTGATTTCACTTACTTTCATGATTCACCTAATTTTATTCTTCAACATAATCACGTCTAACCATAAACTTTGTTTTTACCGGTAGTTTCTGAGCGGCAAGTCTTAAAGCTTCTTTTGCTGTTTCCATAGGAACGCCTTCTGCTTCAATAATAATACGACCCGGAGCTATCGGAGCAACAAATCCTTCAGGAGCACCTTTACCTTTACCCATCCTTACTTCGGCTGGCTTTTTGGTAATCGGTTTATCGGGGAATACGCGTATCCAAATTTGTCCTCGACGTTGCATATAACGTGTTACCGCAACCCTGGCAGCTTCAATCTGCCTACCGGTAAGCCACGATTCTTCCAACGACTTTATTCCAAATGAACCGAATGCTAATTGGTTTCCGCGTTGAGCGTTACCTTTCATTCGACCCTTCTGTACTCTTCTAAATTTTACTTTTCTTGGCTGTAACATCCTTTTTTAGATTGTGAGTGTTAAACCACTATTTTCTACGACGGTTACGGTTTGCACCACCACCTCTGTTTCCACCCGGACGTCCAGACTTTTGTCCAACGTTAGGTGAAAGGTCGCGATTTCCGTATACCATACCTTTACAAATCCAAACTTTAATTCCAATAAGTCCGGTTTTTGTTAATGCTTCTGCCAATGCGTAGTCAATATCTGCACGCAAAGTATGAAGCGGAGTACGGCCGTCTTTATACATTTCAGAACGAGCCATTTCTGCTCCGTTTAACCTACCTGAAACCAATACTTTGATTCCTTCGGCTCCCATTCTCATGGTTGAAGCGATGGCCATCTTAACTGCCCTGCGGTAAGCAATCTTACCCTCTAGCTGACGTGCAATGTTATTTGCAACGATCTTAGCATCAAGTTCAGGACGTTTGATCTCGAAAATGTTGATTTGAACCTCTTTTTTGGTAATCTTTTTTAATTCTTCTTTCAGTTTGTCAACTTCCTGACCGCCTTTACCAATAATAATACCAGGGCGAGAAGTATGAACGGTGATGGTGATCAGCTTCAAGGTACGTTCAATAACGATTCTTGAAATGCTGGCTTTGGCCAAACGAGCGTTCAGGTATTTCCTGATCTTTTGGTCTTCAACCAGTTTGTCGCCGTAATTATCACCACCGAACCAGTTTGAATCCCATCCTTTGATGAATCCCAAACGATTTGCTATCGGATTTACTTTTTGTCCCATGAATATTAATTAAGGTTTTCTTCAACAACACTTTCTTTACTATCTACGTAAATAGTCACGTGATTCGAGCGTTTTCTGATGCGGTGTGCACGACCCTGGGGAGCCGGGCGCAAACGTTTCAAAATACGACCTGAATCTACCATGATTTGTGATACGTAAAGTTCACTTTCTTCTAAACGAACTCCTTCGTTTTTAGCCTGCCAATTGGCAATGGCTGAAAGCAGAAGTTTCTCTACCCTGCGTGATGCTTCTTTTGAAGAATACTTCAATACATCTAAGGCTTTATTAACCTCCATTCCGCGGATCATATCGGCTACAAGCCTCATTTTCCTCGGTGATGTAGGGCAGTTGCGTAAAACAGCAAAATATTGTTGTTTTTTCTCTTCTTTTCTTTTCTCAGCTGCTAGTCTTTTTCTGGCACCCATTGTACTTACTTTTTAAATATTAATGCCTATCTTTTCTTATTACCAGCATGCCCCCTGAATGTACGGGTTGGAGCAAATTCGCCCAAACGGTGTCCCACCATGTTTTCGGTGACATATACCGGGATGAATTTGTTTCCATTATGTACTGCAATAGTGTGTCCTACAAAATCAGGAGAAATTACTGATGCTCTGGCCCAGGTTTTCACAACCGATTTTTTGTTCGATTCATTCATAGCTAAAACTTTGCGTTCTAACTTGAAATCGATAAATGGGCCTTTTTTTAATGAACGACTCATAATTTATTCCTCTTTACTATTTTTTCCTACGTTCTACAATATACTTGTTGGAAGCTTTTTTCTTCGAACGGGTTTTATAACCTTTCGCAAGCAAACCTTTACGAGATCTTGGGTGTCCTCCTGAGTTTCGGCCTTCACCACCACCCATTGGGTGATCGACAGGGTTCATTACAACACCACGAACACGAGGTCTTCTTCCTAACCAACGAGAGCGACCGGCTTTACCCGATTTCTCGATGTTATGTTCTGTATTTCCAACCGTACCTACTGTAGCCCTGCAGGACGTAAGTACCATACGAGATTCGCCTGATGGCAATTTTAAAATTGCATATTTGCCATCACGTGAGGTCAATTGTGCATAAGCACCTGCACTACGTGCCATCACCCCACCCTGTCCAGGGTGAAGTTCAATGTTGTGAACCAAAGTACCCAGAGGTATTTCAGCAAGGGGAAGACAATTCCCGATTTCAGGTTCGATTCCGGTACCGCTCTTTACAGTTTGGCCAACTTGCAACCCGTTAGGCGCAATCATGTAACGTTTTTCGCCATCTTCGTATTTCAGAAGGGCGATACGAGCAGTACGGTTTGGATCGTACTGAATTGAATCGACAACAGCTGCAACACCGTCTTTCTCGCGCATAAAGTCGATAATACGGTATTTGCGTTTATGTCCCCCACCTATATACCTCATTGTCATGCGTCCCTGGTTATTACGACCACCGGACTTTTTAATGGGCTCCAACAATGATTTCTCAGGTGTAGATGCAGTAATGGTATCAAAAGCACCGATTACTTTGTGCCTTTGACCCGGAGTTACTGGTTTCAGTTTTCTTACTGCCATAATACTAATTAATTATATACTATTATATATTACTATAAAAGTCAATACTATCTCCTTCAACCAAAGTAACAATAGCCTTTTTGTAGGCTGCTGTTTTACCGGTAATAATACCACCTTTGGTATATCTCGATTTTACTTTACCACCATAAACCATGGTGTTAACGCTTTCAACCGAAACGTTATAAAGATTCTCAACCGCTTTTTTAATCTCAGGTTTACTTGCATTGCGAGCTACCACAAAACCGTAACGGTTAAAACGTTCCGACTGGTCGGTCATTTTTTCTGTAACTAATGGTTTTACTAAAATTTCCATCTTTTTTTATCCGTTAAAGTTTAAATGCTTCTTCAATTTTCGCAACAGATCCTTCACAAAGCACAATGGCTTTTGCGTTCAAAATCTGATAAGTACTTAACTCTGAAGCAATTACAACCGATACGTCTTGCAAATTTCGCGACGACAAATATATATTATTATTTTCAGTTGGTAAAACGAAAAGTGCCTTTTTTTCAGCAATTTGCAGATTGTTCTGCAATGCTACCATCTCTTTTGTTTTTGGAGCTTCGAAATTGAAGTCTTCAATAACAACGATGCTCTTTTCGTTTGCTTTGTAAGTTAAAGCTGATTTACGGGCCAATTGCTTCACTTTTTTGTTCAGCTTGAAACCGTAGTTACGCGGACGTGGGCCAAAAATAGTACCACCACCACGGAAGATTGGCGACTTAATGCTACCTGCACGTGCTGTACCTGTACCTTTTTGTCTTTTAATCTTCTTGGTGCTACCTGCAATCTCACCACGTTCTTTACTCTTGCTCGTACCCTGGCGTTGGTTCGCCATATATTGCTTTACGTCCAAATAAATGGCGTGGTCGCTGGGCTCAATACCGAAAATCTGGTCGTTTAAAGTGACTTTTTTTCCGGTTTCTTTTCCTTCTTTATTCAGTACACTTAGTTCCATTGTTTTCTAATAATTAAGTATGAACCTTTGGCTCCAGGTACCGAACCTTTTACCACTAATACATTCTTCTCAGGAATAATTTTTACTACTTCGAGGTTTTCGATAGTAACTGTTTTTCCACCGTCTCTACCAGCCATACGCATACCTTTAAATACGCGTGAAGGCCATGAAGATGCACCGATAGAACCAGGAGCTCTCAGCCTGTTGTGCTGACCGTGTGTAGCATCGTTAACACCACGGAAATTGTGACGTTTTACTACCCCCTGAAAACCTTTACCTTTTGAAACTCCAACAATATCAACGTAATCTTTTTCATTGAAAATGCTTACGTCAATTTCTTGTCCGAGTTCAAACTCTTCCTGATAGGTGTTATGAAACTCTACTACTTTGCGCTTTGGTGAAACACCAGCCCTTTTAAAGTGGCCAACTTCAGCTTTAGTGGCGTGCTTGTCTTTTTTCTCGCCATAAGCTAACTGAAGCGCTTCGTAGCCGTCGGTCTCTGCCGTTTTCACTTGTGTAACTACACAAGGTCCGGCCTCAATCACAGTGCATGGGATGTTTTTCCCCTCAACACTGAATACGGATGTCATTCCGATTTTTTTTCCAATAATACCAGCCATTTTTTTCGACTACTTTAAATTATCAAACTTTAATTTCTACTTCAACGCCACTTGGAAGCTCCAGCTTCATTAGTGCGTCGATTGTTTTAGCGGTTGAGCTGTAAATGTCGATCAAACGTTTGTAAGATGACAACTGAAATTGCTCCCTCGATTTTTTATTTACGAAGGTCGAACGTAAAACGGTGAAAACTCGACGGTGAGTAGGAAGTGGAATAGGACCACTTACTACAGCACCAGTAGTTTTTACTGTTTTAACGATTTTCTCAGCCGACTTGTCTACCAAGTTGTGATCGTACGATTTAAGCTTAATCCTGATCTTTTGACTCATAAGAGAAAATTGTTATAAATTATTTTAATAAATCAACTTTTCCATTACAATCTGCCAATACTTTCTCAGCAAGGCTACGTGGAACTTCTGCATAATGGCTAAATTCCATTGATGAAGTAGCACGCCCCGAAGAAAGTGTACGCAATACTGTTACGTAACCAAATTGTTCTGACAGTGGAACTTTAGCTTCGATTACTTTTGCGTTACCCTTGCTATCCATGCTTGCAATTTCGCCACGACGACGGTTAAGGTCGGCAATAATATCACCCATGTACTCCTCTGGAGTTACAACCTCAACGTTCATAATTGGCTCAAGAAGCGCTGGTTTAGCTTTCGATGCAGCACTTTTAAATGCCTGACGCGCACAAATCTCGAACGATAACTGGTCTGAATCCACAGGGTGGAACGAACCGTCGAGCAGTGTTACTTTCAAGCTGTCAACAGGGAAACCTGCCAACGGACCATTTGACAATGCATCTTTAAAACCTTTTTCAACTGAAGGGATAAATTCACGAGGAATACGTCCACCTTTTACAGCATCGATAAATTCCAAACCGTCTTTTCCTTCTTCAGCAGGTTCTACTTTTACAATAACATCGGCAAATTTACCACGACCACCAGTCTGTTTCTTGAATACCTCGCGTAATTCAACAGATTCGGTAATTGCTTCTTTGTAGGCAACCTGAGGTGCTCCCTGGTTACATTCAACTTTGAACTCACGTTTCAAACGGTCAACCAAAATTTCGAGGTGAAGTTCACCCATACCACGGATTACAGTCTGACCTGAATCTTCGTCGGTATTTACAACGAATGTAGGATCTTCTTCAGCCAGTTTTGCCAAACCGTTACCCAGTTTGTCAACGTCTTTTTGCGACTTAGGCTCAATAGCGATACCAATTACCGGTTCAGGGAAGTCCATACTTTCCAGAACAACAGGGTTTTTAAGATCGCCAAGTGTGTCACCTGTACGAATATCTTTGAAACCTACTGCGGCACAAATATCACCGGCAGAAATAGAGTCTTTTGGATTTTGCTTGTTCGAGTGCATCTGGAACAAACGCGAGATACGCTCTTTTTTACCTGTACGCGAGTTGTAAACCGTATCGCCGGCATGTAATGTACCTGAGTACACACGAATAAATGCCAAACGACCTACGAATGGGTCGGTAGCAATTTTAAATGCCAATGCAGCCAAAGGCTCATCTGCATCCGGATGACGTACAACTTCTTTGTCTGTTAATGGGTTTATACCAACAATTTCCTCTTTGTCAAGCGGCGATGGTAAGAACTCACAAACAGCATCCAGCAAACGCTGAACACCTTTATTTTTAAAGGCCGATCCACACATCATTGGAATGATTACTCCTTCCAGCGTTGCTTTACGGATAACAGCCAACATCTCTTCTTTGGTAATTGAATCCGGGTCTTCGAAGTAACGCTCTAAAATTGCGTCATCAACTTCTGCTACCGATTCAACTAACTTTTCTTTCCACTCTTCAGCTTGTTCAACTAAATCAGCAGGAATTTCATCCAGAACATATTTGGTTCCGTTTGCTCCGTCGTCTTCCCAGCGGATAGCCTTCATTTCTACAAGGTCGATTACCCCTTCGAAAGTTTCTTCAGCACCAATAGGAATTTGCATAGGAACCGGGTTAGCGCCTAACTTTTCTTTAATCTCGTTGTAAACGTTAAAGAAATCGGCACCCTGACGGTCCATTTTGTTTACGAAAGCAATACGAGGAACGCCGTACTTTTCAGCCTGACGCCATACCGTTTCAGACTGAGCTTCTACACCACCAACAGCGCAGAACAAAGCAACAGTACCATCCAAAATCCTCAGCGAACGCTCAACCTCAACAGTGAAGTCAACGTGTCCCGGAGTATCAATAATGTTAATTTTATGCTCAATATCATTGTGCTTCCAGAATGTAGTCGTTGCAGCCGAAGTAATAGTAATACCTCTTTCCTGCTCCTGCTCCATCCAGTCCATGGTAGCGGCACCATCGTGCACCTCACCAATTCGGTGAGTCAAACCCGTATAAAACAGAATACGTTCTGATACAGTGGTTTTACCGGCGTCGATGTGCGCCATAATACCAATATTTCTGGTATATTTCAGATCTTGTTTAGCCATTTTTAACCTATTTTCTATTACCAATTTTACTAAACTATCCTAGAATCTGAAGTGTGCGAATGCACGGTTAGCTTCGGCCATTCTGTGTGTATCTTCTTTTCTTTTGTATGCTCCACCTTCTTCGTTGAAAGCAGCAATGATCTCAGCAGACAATTTATCAGCCATAGATCTTCCCGAACGTTTACGGGCAAACAAAATCATGTTTTTGATACTGATGGCGTTTTTTCTTTCCGGACGAACTTCCATCGGCACCTGGAAAGTAGCACCACCTACACGGCGACTCTTAACCTCAACATTTGGAGTAATGTTCTCCAATGCTTTTTTCCAAACTTCAAGAGGTGATTGTTCAGCATCTTTCATGCGTTTCTCTACCATATCCATGGCTTCATAAAACACAGCATATGCTGTTGATTTTTTACCATCAACCATAAGGTCGTTTACAAACCTGGTTACTAAAGTGTCGTTGAATTTTGGATCCGGTAAAAGGATCCTCTTCTTTGGTTTCGACTTTCTCATTTTAAAACTTTTTAGTGTTATCTAAATCGGCTGCCCTAAGGCGGTCTTCAGTTCATCTCCGGAAGACAATAGAGAGAATCCCTTACTCAACCAAACCACTGAAAATAACGTAGTTAATTACTCTTTTTTACTTTTCTTATTTTTTCGGTCTTTTTGCACCATATTTCGAACGACGTTGTAAACGTCCTTCAACACCCGCAGTATCCAGCGCACCGCGAATTAAGTGATAACGTACACCCGGAAGGTCTTTTACCCTACCTCCACGTACAAGCACAATTGAGTGCTCCTGAAGGTTGTGGCCTTCACCAGGAATGTAAGCATTCACCTCTTTACCATTGGTTAACCTTACCCTTGCAACTTTACGCATTGCCGAGTTTGGTTTCTTTGGTGTAGTGGTATAAACACGAACACATACTCCACGACGTTGTGGGCATGAATCTAAAGCCGGAGATTTACTTTTCTCAACTTTAGTCTGTCTTCCTTTTCTAACTAACTGTTGAATAGTTGGCATAACTACCTGTTTTTTATATAGTTAATAATCATTATCCAAAATGGACTGCAAAATTATGCAAAAATCCTTAATTATCAATCGTTTCGAGACGGAAAAGCACACTTTTCCCCTAAAAACGGCTCGCAAAAGTACGAATTATTATTTAAGAACAATAGGTTTCTACCTTTTTTTTGAAAAAATTAAGATTGGAATGAATTGAAGCAGAGGGAAGTTAGAAGACTGAAGCGACTCAAAGAAAATAGGCAATAAACAAAATACAGTAAGCATATTCTCTCGCTGGCGCAGATTTGTAATTTATTTAATTGAAGAGGCAATACCGTTCTATTTTAATAGCTCTCAGTTGAGATCCTTTTGCACTGATACGATGTATTTTCGCAGGTTTAACTGGCATTTCTGCACCCCTTATCACCACTGCCTTGCAAGAGGCATAAATTTCATGCCTATGAAAAAAAATCGTAAGCATGAAATTGGAAAAACGTAGTTATGGAATTTCGATTTTGTAAGCATGAAATTTTTGGGATTAAACCAATCCGTTCAATTTTCCAGTTCACCTGCTCTTTCCAAGGCCATTTCAGCAGATTACAAAACAGCACTAACGAGACTACTCTGAACTCTGAACTCCGCACTTACTTCACCCGCTCTTTCCAAAGTGCTTTTAAAGGATTAAAAATTCGCTGAATCAAACGCAAATCTTCGGTAATTATTTCGGCCTGCCCCATTAATTGGCTTTGCATTTGCAGTTTGTTATCGTAGTTGGTAACCAAACCATTGGGAAAAGTAATCTCAACCATATAAAAACTGTCTTCGGGCACCAGCGAAACGCTTTTAACTTTACCCCGGACCAAACCGTATTCCATGTACGGGTAATTGTCGAATTTTACATTTACATCCAGCCCCTCTTTTACTTTCCCCGATCCACGAACAGGCAACTCCACTTTCCCGATTACCTCGCCCACATCTTCGGGCACAATGGTTAAAACACGGTCGCCCTCAGTAATATTCTGGTTTTCGGCATAAAATTTATTAAAGGTAACTACCCCATCAATTGGCGATCGCAATACATAAGTCAGAAACCAATCGCTGGCCTGGCTATTCAGGTTATTAAAAGCCTCAATCAGCGCCGATTCGTATTGGATTTTAAAATCGTGGTATTCTTTTTCGTTTTCAATAATTTTCTGATCCAGCTCGCTGATATCGATTTGCTTTTCGGCCAAAGTTGAGCGAATTCCATCAAGCTCCGATTTTTTACTCAACATTTCCGATTCGGCCTGCTCCAAAACCGTTGACGAAACCACTTCGCCGGCCAAGAGCTTTTTCTGGCGTTCATAATTCCGTTGTTTAATCTGGTATTCTTTATCAATAGCCACTTTTTGCTCCCAAAGGCGGTCGTACAAAATCCGGGCATTTTTTAACTGCTCTTTATACGATTCCTCTTTTAAAATATAATAGTTACGTTGGTAGAATTCATTCAGCTCCTCGTAGCGGGTTAAAAACTGCGAATAATACTCCTGCACAGTTCCCAACTGCAGGCTTTTATTAAAACGTTGCGAAACGGTGAAATTAAGCGTATCAAAAGCCGGCTGAACTTTGTCTATCATTTGCTCCAATTCCAGCACATCGTTATAATCTGCCGGGTTTTCGATTAAAGCTATTGTCTGTCCGGCTGCCACCCGATCTTTATCCTCCACAAATAACTTCTCGATTTTACCTGTTGCACGGGCAACCAGTGTAGCCGGTGGATTTTCGGTGGTAACCACAATATTGGAGCGCAAAATATCGGGATAATAAAAAATAAAGCTAAAAATAATGATCAGCGAAAAAATAGCCACAAACACAAGAATTCCGTATCGCACAATGCGCGACGGAACTCCGCCAAGTATCTCCTGCACTTCGCCGGAACGGATCTCTATTTTTTTGTCATCAGCCATTGGTCACTTGTCATTAGCCATTAATTCCCCAACTCCAACTGATTTTTTACCAGTTGATAATATTTTCCTTGTTTTGCAATCAGTTCTTCGTGGGTTCCGCGCTCTACAATTTCCCCTGTATCGAGCACCACAATCTGATCGGCATTTTTTACCGTACTTAAACGGTGCGCCACCACAACAACAGTTTTTCCTGCCGAAAATTTGTCCATGTTTTCCATGATCATTTTCTCATTATTGGCATCCAACGCATTGGTTGCCTCGTCGAAAAACAGGTATTCAGGCGATTTATATATTGCGCGGGCAATCAGTATTCGTTGCTTCTGGCCCTGGCTTAACCCAACTCCCTCTTGTCCTATTTTTGTATTGTAGCTTAACGGTAAAGCTTCAATATAATCCTGAATATTCGCCATTTTGACGGCATTCAGCAAGCGCTCCTGATCAACCAATTCATCATTCACCACAATATTTTTTGCAATACTGTCGGAAAATATAAAACCGTCTTGCATTACCACGCCGCAGTTGTCGCGCCACATTTGCGGTGAATAATTTGCCAGGCGTGTTCCAC
Source organism: Draconibacterium orientale (assembly GCF_900111425.1). Lineage (NCBI taxonomy): Bacteria > Pseudomonadati > Bacteroidota > Bacteroidia > Marinilabiliales > Prolixibacteraceae > Draconibacterium > Draconibacterium orientale. The sequence continues at coordinate 43,053 of NZ_FOHT01000004.1, forward strand.
CTATTTTAATATCGCCGGCAACCGGTGGGTAAAAGCCAAGCAACAATTTTATTAATGTGGTTTTCCCGCTGCCGCTGGTTCCCACAATTGCAGTTGTTTTCTTTTCCGGAATTTCGAGATTGATATTATTTAAAACCTTTGGCGAACGTGGCCCTTCATATTGAAAAACCAAATCGCTAATCGTTATTCCTTTATTTTCAGGCAGATTTCTCACATACGACTTACCGGCTTCACTTTCATCCTTTTTCTCGTGAATTTCGGCCAGGCGCTCCAAACTAATCTTGGCATCCTGTGCGGTGTGCATAAAATTAATCAACTGGCGCAAAGGTGTATTTAACTGCCCTATTATATATTGTATAGCCAGCATCATACCAAGGGTTAATTCGCCATTAACCACTGCCGTGGCAGAAATGATTATGATGAGAATATTTTTTGTTTCATTAATAAATACCGAACCGGCATCCTGATACTGCTGCAGCGAAAGACTTTTTACACTTACTTTAAACAGCCCGGCCTGAACACGCTCCCACTCCCAGCGCTTTTGCTTTTCGTAGTTGTTCAGTTTAATCTCCTGCATTCCGTTAATAATCTGAATAAGCTTACTCTGATTTTCCGACAGCTTGCTGAAACGTTTAAAATCGAGTTCTCGGCGGCGTTTCATAAAAATGTAAATCCACACGAAATACAGAGCCGAACCAATAATGAAAATCAAGAATATCGTCCAGCTGTAAATGGCCAGCACAATGGCAAAAATCACCAAACTAAAAACCGAGAACAACACGCCAATGGACTGCGCCGTAAGAAAGCGCTCAATCCGATCGTGATCTTCAATGCGCTGCAAAATATCACCAATCATTTTTGAATCGAAAAAGCCCAATGGCAATTTCATCAATTTAATGAGGAAATCGGAGATAATAGAAATATTAATGCGCGTACTAATGTGTAACAAAATCCACGAGCGAATAAACTCTACCGACATTCGGCTTATAAATAACACCAATTGTGCGATTAATACCAGATAAATAAAACCAATGTCTTGATTATTAATACCGATATCAACAACACTTTGCGTTAAAAACGGCAATACCAGCTGAATACAACTTCCGAGAAGGAAACCAAGAATTAACTGAATAACCAGTTTTTTATAGGGTTTCAGGTAATTAAATACAAACTGAAAACCGGTACGTTTAACTTTGTCGTCTTCGCTTTGATAAAAATCGGGTGTAGGTTGCAAAAGCAGGCAAATGCCTTTTTCCTCACCACCCGAAACGGTCGAAATCCATTTTTCGCAAAACTCTTTTTCGGAGTATTCAATCCGCCCAAAAGCCGGATCCGCCACACAAACTTTCCCTTTTTTAAACTGATGTACAACAACAAAATGCTCCTGCCCCCAATGCACAATACACGGTAGTGGTGCTTCGTTTTTTAATTGCTGAAAAGTAATTTTCACGCCCATCGAGCGCATTCCGATTGCTTCGGCAGCATCACTGATTCCCAACAACGACACACCTTCGCGGGTGATATAGGAATTCTCGCGAAGAAACTCGGTGGTATAATGCTTCCCGTAGTATTTAGCCACCATACGCAAACAGGTAGGGCCGCAATCCATTGCATCAAACTGCTGATAAAACGGGAACTTCGACATAACTTAATTTTGTTGCGGAAAGATAGAAAAAAATTTATGTTTAGATATAGACTTTCAGGTTCAATTTAGAATAAGAAGAAGGCCAGATAAACCAAAGCGGGTACAAAACCAAGCAACGATAATGGCCGTGTAGAATCCTGAAACCGTTCTTTCTCGGTTAAATAATAAAACAGCGCAACCGGAAGCACAGCAATCACCATACTTATTCCCAAAAAATCGAAAAATGCTCCCTTTTCAGTCAGAAAACGAAATTGGCCCACTTCATCCCTGAAATAAAAGATGGCAGCAGAAATAAAGGCTGAAACCAAAATAATTACTACCGGATAAATACGGCAACAAAGTTTATTTTTTAGCATAGCGCAAGATAACCATAAAAACCAACTCATCGGGAATAAATAACACCACAAGCATTAAAAGTTATTATATTGCAAATTGAAAACAAGCATAGATGAAAATTCTTATCATTGAAGACGAAATAGCCTTATCCGACGCCATTTTTCAGTACCTGACCGAAGAAGGTTACGTATGCGAAACTGCCTACGATTACAACACGGCAGCAGAAAACATCGAGTTGCATTCGTACGATTGTATTCTGGTGGATATTAATTTACCGGGCGGCAGCGGGCTCGATCTTATCCGGCAGGTAAAAAAAGACAATAAAAAAATGGGGATCATTATTATTTCGGCACGCGATTCGGTGGAAAACAGAATTGAAGGACTTGAAATTGGTGCCGACAATTACCTCACCAAACCTTTTCACCTGGCCGAGTTAAACGCCCACCTGAAATCGATAAACCGGCGTATAAATTTCGATGGCGACAATCATATTCTCGTTAACGAAATAAAAATCCTTCCCGATTCGCACCAGGTTTTCGTAAACGACAACGAACTGCAACTCACTAAAAAAGAGTACGAGCTGCTTCAGTTTTTTGTGGCCAACAAAAACAAGGTAATTACCAAAACAGGTTTAGCACAGCACCTTTGGGGCGACTATATGGACATTGCCGATTCGTACGATTTTATTTACGGACACATTAAAAACCTGCGTAAAAAACTAATAAAAAAAGGGTGCACCGATTATATAAAAACCATTTACGGCGTTGGCTATAAATTCGATACAGAATAATGATTATTGTGAAGATTAAACACAAAGACTCAAAGACACAAAACAGTGTGTTTTTTTTCATTTAGCCTTATGGCTTAGTGACTTTGTGTTCTATTTGAAAAATATAGATCAGACATGCAAAAAGTATGAAACTACTTACCAAAATAAGTCTCAATTTCCTCTCCATTTCGCTTTTCATTTTCCTTACTGGCTTAGTGGTTTTTTATTTTGTACTTCGCCAGCAGGTAAACCAAAATATTAATGTTGAGTTGCAAAAACGGCAAACCAGCATTCAGAACGAATTAAAATCGGCACACTCGGCTGCCACCGCACCAACCGACTTTGATAAAAAAGTTGAAATAACACCAATTCCAGCAAACCGATTTCCAACTGAAGGCTATTCCGATACACTTATCGTTGACAAAAAAACAGGCACTTACACAGCTTATCGGCAGCTGCAGTTTGTTTCAGAGATTAACGGGCAAAAATTCCTGGTAAAAATTTTTAAATCGCATGCCGAAACCGACAACCTTATTGTCCGCATCATTTTATTGATGACATTCCTGGTGGTGGCACTTATTTTAGGATTGCTGGTGCTAAACCGGCATATTTCGCAAAAAACACTAAAATCGTTTTACGACACTATAAACAAAATCAAAAAATACGACCTGAATGCGCACGAAGATTTTCAATTGAAAGAAACCGACGTTAAGGAATTCAACGACCTGAACAAGGTTCTGACTTCGATGACAGAACGCATAAAAGACGACTACCTCAACCTGAAAGAATATACCGAAAATGCCTCGCACGAGCTGCAGACTCCCATTGCTGTAATTATTTCGAAAATGGAACTTTTGCTGCAGTCGGATTGTATGCAGGAAAAAGAACTAAAAACGATTAGTGATGCCCATGAAGCATCCACCAAACTATCTCGCTTAACAAATACCTTACTGCTTCTTTCAAAGATTGGCAACCGGCAATTTCCGGAAGTAAAAAAGATCAATTTAACACAAATCATAAACACACAACTATCTTTCCTTGAAGATGTTATTGCGAGCAAAAAAATTTCAGTGGAAACCCCGGACAAATCTTATTTTGTTGAAATGAATCCTTACCTGGCTGACATATTGATTTCCAACTTGTTAAAAAATGCTATCCGTCACAATCATAAAAACGGAACAATTGCAATAATTACAAACGAAAAACAACTCACGATTGCCAACAGCGGAGAAAAAATTCAGGGAACCGCCGACGATATTTTTAAACGTTTTTACAAATCATCATCGTCCGACAGTTCGGTTGGATTAGGCCTTGCCATTGTTCAGAAAATATGCGAAGTTTCGGGTTTTAAGGCCCTTTATTCTTATGAAAATAACCGGCACAATTTTAGCATAATTTTCACCCCGGATACAAACAATTTTGAAGCCTGAATCCCCCAGTCAGGAAAACACCTACCCAGCTGTTTTCCAATGCATTAAACACTATGCTTACAATCCTTTGTTCAATACACATGCAAATCTGTTTTTTTCTACAGATTTTCTACAGATTGTTTTAATAGTATTGTTTCAAAATCAAGACTTAATCGATTCATTCATGATAGGATTACTTGGATTAAACCACAAAACTGCTCCGATAAAAGTTCGCGAAAAATTTGTTTTTTGCGAAGAGGATGTGAAGCGTTTTGTGCCGCAATTAATCGACGCAGGAATAAACGGTGCAATCGTTGTTTCAACATGCAACCGTACCGAAATATATTTCGACTACACGGAAAAAGACATTTTTGATTGCACATCAACATTAGCCAAAATGCTTTTTGATTGGAGAAAAGCGGATAAAAGTGTGGGGGCACATTTTTACCACAAATTCCAGGACGAAGCTTCGCAACATTTGTTCCGTGTGGCATCGGGGCTCGACTCCATGGCGTTGGGCGAATACCAGATTGTTGGTCAGTTAAAAGATGCTTTTGCCATTGCCGACAAATACGAGTTGCATACTCCAACTTTAATTCGCCTGTTTAACAAAGCTTTCGAGGCAGGCAAAAAGGTAAGAACAGAAACTGCACTTTCAAAAGGAGCGGTTTCAGTTAGTTACGCGGCAGTTGAACTGGCCAATGAAAAATTGCACAACCTGACTTCTCATCCAACATTGTTGCTTGGAGCGGGTCAAACCGGCGAACTTACACTGCAAAACCTGTTGAAAAAAGGTTGTGATAAGTTCACCATCATTAACCGCACAGCCGAAAAAGCTCAGGAACTGGCGAAACGCTACAATGGCGTAGCAAAAGAATTCTCGGAACTGCAAAACGAACTGGTGACCAACGACATTGTAATTACATCAACCGCATCGAAAAAGCCACTTATTACAAAAAAAATGGTGGAACAGGTAATGATTGAAAGACAAAATAAACCAATGTTTTTTGTTGATCTTTCCGTACCTCACAATGTAGCTCCTGAAGTGACAGAAATTGAAAATGTTTTTGTTATCGATGTTGACGATTTGCAAGCCGTTGTTGAACGCACTTTCGGAAAACGCCGTGGTGAAATTGAAAAAGCCGAAAAAATTATTGCCGAATTTGTTGCTGACTTTAGCGACTGGCAACACACCCGTAACCTGACTCCGACTTTCCAAAGCATAAGCGATAATTTCAAGAAAATAAATGAAGCCGAACTCGAAGGTTTTATCAAACGTCAGGCGAAAGATAATACCGAAGAAGCCTCGATGTATGCCGATCATATTACCAATAAATTTATTCGTCTGATGATAAAAAACGTAAAATCGATTACCGATAACGGACGTAAAAAAGAATACATCGAATTGGTTAACGATCTGTTCAAAATAGCCCCATGAGAAATATAATTCGCATTGGTACACGAGGCAGTAAACTGGCCTTATATCAGGCTTATCGGGTAAAAGACGAACTGGTACCAAAATTCCCTGAAAAGCAATTTGAGATTGTCGTTATTAAAACAAAAGGCGACAAAATTCTGGATGTTCCACTATCAAAAATCGGCGATAAAGGCCTTTTTACGAAAGAGCTGGAAGTAGCCATGTTCAACGATGAAATCGACATGGCCGTGCACAGTTTAAAAGACCTTCCCACTATTTTTCCTGAAGGAACAAAATTGGGTGCCGTACTGGAAAGAGGCACCGTTAACGATGCATTGGTAAGCAAAGATCATTTAAAACTTTCGGAACTCACTTCGGAGCATACCATCGCAACGTCAAGTTTACGCCGCAAAGCGCAATTACTGCGCTTGAATCCCGACTTTAATATCGTTGAAATCCGAGGTAACGTAAACACGCGCATCCGCAAAATGAATGAAGGTTACTGCGACGCCATGATCATGGCAGGAGCAGGATTACAACGCCTGGAAATGGATGAAGCGATCACCGAAATACTGGATCCGGAAACCATGATTCCCGCCTGCGGACAAGGTGCCATTGCCATCGAGATAAAAGACAATAATCCGGAGATTGAAGCGATTATTGCACAGATCAATCACCGCGAAACAATGATAACAAGTTCTGCCGAACGTGTATTTCTGAATACACTGGAAGGCGGTTGCCAGATTCCGGTGGGAAGTACCTGTAAAGTTGAAGGCGACCAGGTAACAATCACGGGATTTGTTGCCAGCATCGACGGAAGTCAGTTTCTGAAAGAAACAGTTAGCGGACCGGTTGAAGAGGCCAATGAAATGGCGAGAAACCTGGCCAATAAATTATTCAATGCCGGTGGAAAAGAAATTCTTGATGCCATCCGCACCGAGAATTTGCCTGTTGCAAACACTGCGCTTCCGTTAAAAGACAAGGTGATTATTTCTACACGTCCGGCCGATATTCACGATGATCTTCCCGATCTCCTAAAAAAAGCAGGTGCTTCAGTTGTTTCGTTGCCCATGATCCGGATTGAGCAGACACAACTTACTGCTGCGGAAGAAAAATCATTACAAAATCTCGACCAATTCCAGTGGGTAATTTTCACCAGCAAAAATGGCGTTGTTAGTTTCTTCAAACAAATGATAGAAATCTTAGGCAACACTACTTTGCCAACTGATTTAAAGATTGCCGTAATTGGTAAAAACACGGCGGCAGAACTGGATTATTACGGTTATGCTCCGTATTTTACAGCCAATGAAAATACTTCCGACGGCCTGTTGAAAGAATTACAGGAGAAACACCATCTGCAAGACCAGAATATTTTGCTGGCACTCGGAAACCTGGCCGGTGATAAACTGGAAACAGAATTATCACAAGCCAATTCAGTTACCCGCATAAATACTTATCAAACGGTAAAACCGTCGGGGGCTGACCCAAAGATATTGGATGCGATTTCGAATGACAACTACGATCTGATCGTATTTACAAGTCCATCTACGTTTCATAATTTCTGCCACTTTTATGGCACCGAAAACATTTCAAAAGTGAAGATGGCCAGCATTGGTGAAGTAACTTCTGAAGCTATCCGACAAGGTGGTGCCGAGCCACTGCTTACGGCAGAAAGTTCAAATGCAGAAGGACTTTACAAAGCTATAATCGACTATTATCAAACAAAATAAAAACTACGCTATATGATGTTTCCTGAAACGAGATTAAGAAGATTAAGATATAATTCGGTTTTACGCGACATGGTAACCGAAACAAAGCTATCGGTTGACGATTTGGTGATGCCACTTTTTGTTTGTGCCGGCACCAACGTTCGCAATCCAATCAGCTCAATGCCGGGCAACTTTCAATTTTCGGTAGAGAACCTGGTTGAAGAATGTAAAAATGTTGCGGCAGCAGGTGTGAAAGCCGTTCTTTTGTTTGGTATTCCTGCCGAAAAAGACGAAGACGGAACTGTTGCCTGTCAACACAACGGCATTGTTCAGCAAGCCATTCGCGCCATAAAATCAGAGCTTCCGGAATTATATATTATTGCCGATGTGTGCAACTGCGAGTACACCACGCACGGACACTGTGGAACAATTATCGATGGCGATGTAGATAACGACACTACGCTTGAAACGCTGGCTGCTCAATCCGTTTCACTGGCAGAAGCCGGTGCCGACATGATTGCACCAAGCGATATGATGGACGGACGCGTTGGACGAATCCGTGAAGCATTGGACGACAACAAATTCGAGAAAATTCCGATCATGGCTTATTCAGCTAAATATGCATCGGGTTTTTACGGGCCTTTCCGCGAAGCTGCCGAAAGTGCTCCAAAATTTGGCAACCGTGCTACTTACCAAATGAATCCGGCCAATTCAGACGAAGCCATGCGCGAGGTAGAACTCGACATTGCCGAAGGTGCCGATATTGTTATGGTAAAACCGGCGCTATCATTCCTCGATATTATTTACCGCGTAAAAACAGAATTTAAAATGCCAACAGCAGCTTACAATGTAAGTGGCGAATTCTCGATGCTAAAAGCTGCTGAAGAGAAAGACTGGATCGACGGACCGCGCGTTATGATGGAAATTCTCACCTCGATAAAAAGAGCCGGCGCCGATATTATTATTACGTATTCAGCTGTTGACGCAGCGAAAATTTTGAATGGAATAAAAGGATAGAACATGCAGTTTTTAAGAAGTATAGAAGCATTTCAGCAAGCTCAGCAAAGTATTCCGGGAGGCGTAAACTCTCCGGTTCGGGCTTTTAAAAGTGTGAACTTAAACCCGGTATTTATCGACTGTGCCAAAGGATCAAAAGTCGTTGATCTCGACGGAAATCAATATACTGATTTTGTGTCGTCGTGGGGGCCACTGATCTTTGGTCACGCACACCCTGAAATTGTTTCGGCCATTAACGAAGCCGCACAAAAAGGAACCAGCTACGGCGCTCCTACTTTGTACGAAACCGAAATGGCGGAACTGATCGTTGAGATGGTGCCATCGATAGAAAAAGTGCGCATGGTAAACTCGGGAACGGAGGCCACAATGAGCGCCATTCGTTTGGCACGTGGTTATACAGGCCGCGAGAAAATTGTAAAGTTTGTGGGGAATTACCACGGTCACGGCGACAGTTTCCTCATCAAAGCCGGTTCAGGAGCTATAACTTTAGGTTTGCCTGACAGTCCGGGAGTAACTGCCGGAAACGCAAAAGATACTTTGCTGGCCAACTACAACGATCTGGCTTCAGTTGAACAACTTTTCAGTGAAGACGCAGAAAATATAGCCGCAATAATTGTTGAGCCGGTTGCCGGAAACATGGGGGTTGTTCTTCCTGAAAAAGGCTTTTTGGAAGGCTTGCGCGAAATCGCTACAAAAAATGGCGCACTCCTAATTTTTGACGAGGTGATCACCGGTTTCCGTTTGGCAAAAGGTGGTGCGCAGGAGTACTTTAATGTAATGCCCGATATTACCACGCTGGGTAAAATTATCGGTGGAGGATTGCCGGTTGGCGCTTACGGTGGACAAAAAGAAATTATGGATCATCTGGCACCGAACGGGCCGATTTACCAGGCAGGAACCCTGTCGGGAAATCCGCTGGCGATGGCTGCCGGAAGTACCATGCTGAAATTGATTCTGAATACTGCCGACTTCTACCCGGAACTGGAAAGAAAAGCCAAAAAGCTGGAAGAAGGAATTCGCAACAACCTGAAAGAAACAGGCATTAAAGCGGTGTTGAACCGTGTTGGCTCGATGATGACCTTATTTTTTACCGACGAAGACAAAGTGAGCTCATACGAAGAAGCAATGAGTGCAGACACTAAACGTTATGCCGAATATTTTAAACTGTCGCTGGAGAGCGGTATGTACATCGCGCCGTCGCAGTTTGAGTGTTTGTTTGTTTCGTATGCACACACCGACGAAGACATCGACAACATCATCAACGCTAATTTAAACGCGTTAAAGGAACTAAAAGATTGATACGAGATTGAAAACAGATTGATTCAAGATTGATGGAGATTGGCTCAATCTCTCTTCAATCCCTTCAATCCTTTCAATTTAAAACCAGTTGAAAATATTTTGCAGACAGTTTCACAAACATTGTTGATAAGAAAGAAATACAAAAAATAGATGGAAAAAGGAATCTTTATAAAAACACTGAAAGGCGAGAAAACAGAACGGCCACCGGTGTGGTTTATGCGTCAGGCGGGAAGAGTTTTGCCCTCGTACCTTGAAATGAGAAAGCAATACAGCTTTAAAGAACTGATGCGTGATCCGGAGCTGGCAGCTAAAGTTACACTGCTACCGGTTTACGATTTGGGCGTTGACGCAGCTATTCTTTTTTCCGATATCCTTGTAATTCCCGAGGCAATGGGCATGGAGTTGACCTTCACCGATTCAGGGCCACGGTTTGCCACGGCGTTGAAAGACCTTGATGATCCGATGACGCTTATCAACCCAGACGCCACAAAACTGGAATACATTTACGATGTAATCGACAAAATACAGGAAACCAAACCTGCAGATTTTCCATTGATCGGTTTCTGCGGAGCGCCATTTACTACACTTTGTTACATGGTACAGGGTTTGGGAACAAACCACACTTTCCCGGATGCAGTTTCGCTGCTGTATAAAGACAAGAAACTGGCAAAACAACTGCTAGGTGCCATTACCGAACTCTCGATCGAATATGCGCTGAACCAGGTAAAACATGGCGTGGCAGCTTTTCAGATTTTTGAAACGCACGCCGGACTTATTCCTGCTGATTTATATATGGAATTGATTATGCCGTTTGTGCGGAAAATATCAACGGCAGTAATGAAAACCGGCACTCCAACTATTTTCTTACCAAAAGGATTGGGAACCGGATTAAAACAGTTGCAACCCGGTGATGCCGACTTTATCAGTGTCGATTGGCAGGTACCAATTAAAGAAGCACGCGAAATGATTCCGGCAGACATGGGGGTTCAGGGAAATCTTGATCCGCGGATTTTGTTTGCCAATCAGGAAGTAATTGAAGCAAAGTTGCAGGAATACCTTTCGTTTGGAGCCGAACATGACAAATGGATTTTTAACGTGGGGCATGGATTTGTTCCCGGCATTCCGGTTGAAAATGCTAAATTCGTTGTCGATTGGATAAAAAGTGCAAACTGGAACAGATAAGATGAGCAATTAGTAATAAGTATATAGTAGTGAGTAGTGAGAAATTATGGTAAATGACTGAAAAGTATTCAGTACGCCAGATCTAAATACTCATTACTAACTACTCCAATCTAAAAAAATGACGAATCTGAGTGCCATAATCACATCCGACTTTGTAAAGATTATACACGACATTGTCAGTGTATCATTTTTACTTTTGGCGGTAACCTTGATTTACCGCTCGGTTCGAGGTATAAAAAACCACCTCCCCTACGCCAAAACCGATAAGTATGTGGCCATTGCTTTTATTGTGGCGTTGTACCTGCAACTTATTTTAGGGCTGATCATGTTTACCAACCTGGGATCAGGTTTCGATTTTCAGTACATCCCCGATGAAAGCAATAATATGGTTGCAAAAAGATTATGGCCCGTGGAACACATTGTTCTTATGTTGTTTGCCCTTTTTATTGCCAACCTCGGATTGATATCTTCATTCCTCACAGAAAAAAGCCAGAGTCGGTTTAAGAAGGTTTTAATCTACTATTCTATAGCGGTTGTTCTAATTGCTATTTCGCTGTTATCGATTTACGCTTAACATTCCATCCGGAGATAAATCAAAGCCGGGGTTTTTACAGGCGTTTCACTATTTAATGAAACCATTTCTTCCAATGTTCCTTTAAACTTTTGCGCGTCCCACCGGCCGGAGCGCGACACAATCGTAGTCTGAATACACTCGCGGTGAACAGTATCCAGCGCTTCGTAGATTTCTTCCAGTACTTTCGTACCCATGTAAATTACAGCTGTTCCCCGGTTCTCAACAATACTTACCAATTGTTTTACGCTGAGTAGTTTTCGGGCCACATCGCGCCCCGAAAGCAGGTGCAGCGAGTTACTTCCACGCCGGTCGGTTAACGGAACGCCAAATTCAGCCGATGCCGCATTAAACGCCGAAATGCCGGGCACCACTTCAAAAGGGATATTCTTCTCCAGCAGAAATGAGGTTTCTTCCGCTCCCCGGCTAAAAATCATCGGATCGCCCGATTTCACGCGCACCACCACTTTTCCCTGTTTGGCGTGCTTTTCAATTTTTTGGTGGATGGAGCTTTGCCGCTCGGTTACATCAACGCCATCGCCGGCACGTTTACCCACAAAAATAAGTTCTGCATTTTCAGGGAAAAGCGCCCGAACATCCTTCGATATCAACGCATCGTATAAAATCACATCTGCATTTTTAATACAACTATGCGCCTTTACGGTAAGCAAATCTGCCGGTCCGGGTCCTGCTCCTACAATATATACTTTCCCCAACTTTTCCATCGCTAAATTCTGTAGGCCCACTCTTCCACTTCTTTTAAATAGTCCATCGGACTTTGATAAACGAACTTATACTCCAATGCCCCAATAAGTTTATCGCTGTTAATCACCTTGAAACTTCCTTTATCTTTTGAAAACACCGGAATTGGCAGATCACTGATCTTTGCCGCCTTCGCATAAAACTCATTTCGCCCGGGATGCTCCGGACTCGATGCATTGAACACCTCGCCCCAAATATCCTTTTCAATAATTTGCGAGATGATATTTACACAATCGTCGCGGTGAATCAAATTCACAGGCGAATCAAAAACCGGGGCATTTCGGTGCTGAACAAAACGTGCCGGATTGCGGTCGTAACCAATTAATCCGCCAAAACGAATTACGGTAGTTTGAAAGGCCGGATTCTCCAGCAACAGTTTCTCAGCTTTCAGCAAAGCCCTGCCGCTTGCTTTCTCAGGTGTTCCCTCATCGCCTTCTTTCACTTCCGTGTTTTTCGATTCGTACACCGACGTTGAAGAAATGAAAAGAACTTTTTTAATGCTGAGCTCCTGCACTTTCTCAATTACCTGCTCAATTTTCTTCGGAAATGAATCCTCCACACAATCGGTTCGCGTTGGCGGAATGCTGATAATAAGCACATCGGTATTAAAAAAACTATTGTAATCCACGGTAAGCGACTGGGCTTTTGCTTTTACATAAAATGCACTAATCCCACTTACCTCAAGCCGGTTGTAACTTTGCGTTGATGCCACCGAGCCTTTTACTTTCCAGCCTTTTCGGAGCAGTGATCGTCCCAACGCCGTTCCCAGCCATCCGCAACCTAATATCGATACTGTTCTTCTCATGTTCTCTTGCTTTTTAAGTTATAATTTCTGCCTTGCCCGACATTTCCGGACGAATACTAATAACATCACTCTATCTCTGATATCTCGTCATGCTGAACTTGTTTCAGCATCTTCACCTTTTAGATTCCGAAATAAATTCGGAATGACGGAAAGAAAAGCTCCAAAGATCCAATATCAATCAAATTAGTGTTTAAAATTCTTGCCTTCTTTAATTTCCTCCACATAGTTTTTGCGGATGACAAAGTCGCCAAAACGCTCACCGTCCTTGCGGTTTGCTGCAAAATCAGCAATTATCGGACACAGCTCGTTCAGTATCTCTTCCTCGTTGATGGTTTGTTTGTACAACGTGTTCAATCTTGATCCGTTAAAACTTCCACCAAGGTATAAATTGTAGTAGCCCGGCGATTTACCGATCAGGCCAATTTCGGCCAGGTAAGGGCGTCCGCAACCATTCGGACAGCCGGTCATACGAATTACAATTTCTTCTTTACCCAACTGGTATTCATTCAGAATCGTTTCAATTTTCGACACCAAATCAGGCAGGTAACGTTCGGCCTCAGCAAAAGCCAGCGGACAAGTCGGCAAAGCCACACAGGCAATCGAATTCTTACGCAAGCCCGAAATGTCTTCAGGAGATACCCCGTAAGTTTTTAGCAAAGCGTCAACCTGGGTTTTCACTTTGGTGCTCACTCCCGAGATGATCAGGTTTTGGTTCCCGGTAAGGATAATATCACCGTCGATCACTTTTGCAATTTCCCGAAGAGCCGTTTTCAGTTTGAATTCACCCCGGTCGAGCACGCGGCCACCTTCAACAAAATAAGTGAGGTGCCACTTTTTGTCGCTGCCTTTTATCCAGCCAAAATCATCACCGTTTCGCTCTAAAGTGTATGCGCGTTCCGGCTCCAGTTCATAACCCAAATATTTGGTCAGTTCTGCCACAAATTCCTCTACGCCCATTCTGTCGATGGTGTATTTCAATCGGGCTTGTTTCCGGTCTTTGCGGTTGCCGTTGTCGCGTTGTACCGCAACTACTTTTTCAGCCACGTCAACAATCTGATCGGGCGTACAAAAGCCAATCACAGTTCCGGTTCTCGGGTAGGTTTCAGGTTTGCCAAACGTAGTACCCAAGCCACCGCCAACAGCTACATTGTAGCCAACAATTTTTTCGTTTTCAATAATAGCTATAAAACCCAAATCCTGCGAAAAAACATCGCAATCGTTATGCGGCGGAATTACAATGCCAATTTTAAATTTACGTGGCAGGTAACGATTTCCGTACAACGGCTCCACTTCCTCTTTACTGTCGGCCACCAGTTTTTTTTCCAGCCAGATTTCGTGGTAGGCACTTGTTTTTGGCAAAAGATGCGCACTGATCTTTTTAGCTGTTTCAATTACTTCAGCATGAAACGGCGACTGTGCCGGATTGGCGTGGCTCATCACATTACGGTTTACGTCGCCACAAGCCGCTATGGTGTCCATCAACTGGTCGTTCATCTCCTTAATGGTAGCCTTCAGGTTCCGTTTCAGCACACCATGTAACTGAAACGTTTGCCGCGTAGTTAGTTTTAGGGTACCGTTGGCATATTTATCCGACAGTTCGTCCATTGCCAGCCACTGCTTTGGCGTAAACTTGCCGCCGGGCATGCGCAGTCGTATCAGAAATGAAAAAGCCGGTTCCAGCTTTTGACGCTTTCTCTCTTTATCAACATCGCGGTTCCACTGCTGGTAAATTCCGTGGAATTTTGAAATTTGCGTGTCCCCATCCGAAATGGCCCCGGTGATCGGGTCGGCCAGACTTTCGGGCAAAGTTCCGCGTAGGTAATTACTATCGTACTTGAGCTTTTCAACTTCTGAAAGCTCAAGCCAGTTAATACTTTCACTCATAATTTTTGGGTTATAGTTTCAGGAGCGACTACATGAAGGTAGTTGTAATCGCTCCTTTTATTTAATTTATCCCGACGAACTTTATTATCGGGATCGGTTCGACTAAAAACTTTTAATGCGTTTCTCTCTCTTTTAAAAGTTTAGTCTCACTAATATACATCGATTTGGAAACGCTTCTCACGTTTCAAGTTTTTCACATATTTTTCGGCTTGTTCCTCGCGAACACCACCCTGAGTCTGAATGATATCAAGCAAAGCCTTGTTTACATCTTTGGCCATGTATTTCATGTCGCCGCACAAATAAAAGTGCGCACCGTTTTCCAGCCAATCGAACACCTCCTTTTGCTGCTCTTTCAGCTTGTGCTGCACATAAACTTTTTCTTCCTGATCGCGACTAAAAGCTACATCAATTTTGGTTAGTATTTCGTTCTTTAACAGCTTTTGCCACTCGGTTTGGTACAGAAAATCGGAGTTAAAACGACGGTCGCCAAAAAACAACCACGACTCGCCTTTAATGCCTAAACTTTCGCGATGCTGCATAAATGCACGATATGGAGCTACACCTGTTCCGGCACCAACCATGATAATTTTTGAACCATTGGCCGGCAACTTAAACGACGGATTTTTGTCGATATAAACCGGAATCTGCTCATCAATCTCAATGCTGTCGGCCAGGTGCGACGAACATGCGCCGTTGCGTTTGCGGTTTTTACGCTCGTAACGAACAACTGAAACCGTTACATGAACTTCTTCACCCACACTTTCCATGCTTGATGAGATAGAATACAAACGTGGCGGAATCGGGCGTAAAACTTCTACTAATTTGTGAGCGTTCCAATCGTAAGGAAAGTCTTCCAATAAATCGAGCACATCGTGACCATACAAATATTCGTCGAGCGCCTCATCGTCGACAAGTAGTTTTGCGAGTTCGGCATTCTTTGTTTTCTCCTGGTATTTTTTCAGCAGATCGAAGGTCAGCATTGTAATTTCAAGATGGTGCGACAAAGCCTCTTTTATGCTCATTTCTTCTTCACCAACATCAACTTTCTGCTCCGCATCGAATCCTGTAAAAGCCAGAATATCCCCGACCAGAGCTTCCGGGTTTTTGGTAAAAATCCCCAGCGAATCGCCAGGTTCATATTCCAGGCCCGATCCTTCAAGCGAAAGTTCAACATGATACACTTCCTTATCCGAATCGTCTCCGGTAATCCTAACTTTCTCGAGCACAGTGGCCATGTACGGATTTGATTTTGAGAACTCCTCGCCAAAACCTCCTGCTGAAGATGATGCTGGTGCTGTTGGCGCACTTGTAACCACAGGTTCCGGAGTTTCAGCCGGTGAGAGGTTCAGTAAAAAGAGGTTCATCCATGTTTCCGAAGGTTGTTCGTAATCCACATCGCATTTTACGGCCGGCGTAACACGGTATGCACCGCAGCTTTTTAAGGCCACATCAATTTCTTCGCCGGTTTTACAAAAATGCTTGTAGGTTTTATCGCCCAAGGCCAGCACCGAATAGTTTACGCCATTAAGTTGAGGAGCACGCGGCCCGGTTACATATTTGTAAAAATCTTCGGCCATATCAGGCGGATCGCCCTCGCCATGTGTACTAACAATTATCGCCACATTGTCTTCTTCATTCAGCTTTTTGTAATTGTAATCGTACAAACTCAAAACCCGGGCATCAATTCCTTTAAACGAAGCCTTCTCACCCAATTTTTCGGCCAGTCCCTGCGAATGTCCGGTTTCGGTACCATACAAAATGGTAAGCTTAATCGAACTTTGCGGTGGCGGAGCTGCTGCTGCGGTGCTAACAGTTGTTCCTGTAACAGCTGGCACGTCAACTCCTCCGAGGGCTGCCAATCGCCCTTCAAAATAACCATTTAACCATACAGTCTGCTCTTTATTCAAGCCTTCAACCAACTGGCTTAAAGCACTTAACTGTGCATCATTTAATGGATTTGTTTTTAAACTCATTTTTGATTTTTAATTACGAGACTGAATTGAAATCACCCAACTCAATCTTCAAGTTGCAACTTATCTTTTATTAAATTTCTTATTCTTATCGATTCATAAACATTCTCGCCATTCGAGCTCACCGCCACCGAAATATTTCCATGCCGGTAGATAGCAGGAGAAACAAACTGACAGCGAGATGGTTTATCATGAATATTAACTAATACCTTTTCTTCGCGGCAGTCTTTTTCTATCTGCCTGTCCAGCTCGGCGTTATTCGAGCAGGAATAAAGCATTAAATAGTCTTTTAAATAGCTTTTGTGATACGGTGCTTGCATGTATTTCACTCCGCTGTTTTTTATTTCGTCGCATACATCAATGGCCAGTATTTCTACCTCGGCATTGTGTCGCTGCAAAATCTTTAGCTTGCTGTAAGCACTTTGTCCGCCTCCAACAATCAGTATTTTCTGGTTGGCAATATCAATTGCAATGGGTAAAAAATTTTGGTTTGCCATACTGTTTAAATTTCGTATTCAATTGGTGTATGTGTAACCCTTCCGAAGCTGATTTTGTTCCATGCCCGCTCGTGAAAAAAAGTACAAAGCCATTTTAGTAAACAGCTCGACACCGCCAATGGTTACCGCAAAATTTATATCGCCCACCACCATCCACGAAATCAGAATTGTATCAATCGTTCCGATGGTACGCCACGAAATCGTTTTTACGATACTCCTTCGTTTTCGCTCAACTGTATTTCCATTTTCTTTTCCCATTGGCCATATTACGGTTTAAAATATCAATCGTCATCTGAATTATTCTCAAAAAAAAAGCTCTTCTGCAAATACAGAAGAGCCTTTAAAATCGAGTAATATTTTCAATCTATGGTCAGTTCCTCTGCACAACAATACCGTTACAACACATACACATCATACATGTCATACATGTCATTTCCATCATTGTTATTTTCGAAAAACTATTAACCATCGCGCTTTAAAATTATTTCTATGTGACTAATATCACACACTGCAAATGTAAACGATTTTTTAAGACAAAAAAGTATTTTATCTACCTATTTTTATTTGTTCTAAATTAATTAACAAAACAAAAGGATGCTGAAACACCCCAAATCAGCACATATGTTTTTTAGCCGACATAATTGTTATGCTATTCTGATAATTCGCGCCACCCCCTTATTTATAATGATTTCAGACTATAACATTTATTAACAAAAGTGCTTAAAAAGCTGTATTGATGCACATTAACCACAGCACAAAACAAGGGCCGGATTATATATTATTTCCTCCTGATTTTTACCTCTTGATTGTTAATTAATTATTACTATTTTTGAGAACCTCGCTTCAAAACGATGAAGAAAACGAGTATAAACAAATCAATAAAACTTATATACTATGAAAGTTTACAAAACCGATGAAGTTCGGAATATTGCTCTAATTGGTAATGCCGGCAGTGGGAAAACCACCCTTGCAGAAGCTATGCTGTTCGAGGGTGGAATCATAAATCGTAAAGGTGATGTGGGTTCGAAGAATACCGTATCCGACTACAACCCGATTGAGCAGGATTATGGCAATTCTGTTTTTTCAACCCTGATGCATACCGAATACAACGGAAAGAAAATAAATATAATGGACACCCCGGGGATGGACGATCTTTGCGGAGGTGTTGTTTCGTCGTTAAGTGTTACAGCACTTGGCTTGCTAACGGTTAACGCATCAAACGGTATTGAGGCCGGTACCGAAGCCGCAGCCCGCCATGCCGACAATGCACATACGCCACTTGTTGTGGTTTTTAACCAGCTCGATCACGAAAACTCAAATTTCGACAGCACCCTCGACCAGTGCAAAACTGCTTTTGGCAATAAAACCACTGTAGTACAGTACCCCGTTGATCCAGGAACAGGCTTTTCGGCTATCATCGATGTACTTAAAATGAAAATGTACACCTACAAAGACGATAGCGGAAAACCTGAGATTTCAGATATTCCTGAATCGGAATTGGAAAAAGCAGAAGAACTGCACAACGAACTGGTTGAAAAAGCAGCTGAAAACGAAGAAGCTTTAATGGAGCTTTATTTCGATAAAGGAACACTTACCGAAGACGAAATGCGCAAAGGTATTAAATTGGGAATGCTCGACCTTACCTTGTTCCCGGTATTCTGTACCTGCGCCAGAAAAAGTATTGGCGTTGGCCGATTGATGGAATTTATTACCAACATTGCTCCGACACCTAAAGAGAAGAAAATGGGTAAAATTGTTGCCGGTAAAGAGGTAACAATGGATGCTTCGCAACCGCCAAGCCTTTTTGTTTTTAAAACTGCTGTTGAACCACACGTTGGCGAGATCACCTATTTCAAAGTAATGTCGGGGGTTGTAAAAGAGGGTTTAGACCTCATCAACTCGAAAACAGGCAACAAAGAGCGTTTATCGCAGGTGTTTGTACCCGATGGTAAAAGCCGCGAGAAAGTGGACGAGCTTCATGCAGGCGACCTGGGCTGCACCGTTAAACTGAAAGAAACACGGTTTAACCAAACCCTGGCAGCCAAAGAAATTGGAACGGCTTTTGCTCCGATAGAGTTCCCTACGCCGCGCCATACGGTAGCAGCCAAGGCTGTTAACGATTCCGACGACGAGAAAGTAGGCGAAATTTTAAGCAAGATCAAATACGAAGATCCAACCTACGTAATTGAGTACTCGAAAGAATTAAAACAACAACTGATACACGCACAGGGCGAATACCACCTTAACGTATTAAAATGGTATTTCGATCATGTTCACAAAGTAGATGTGGAATACCTGAAGCCAAAAATTCCGTATCGTGAAACCATTACCAAACCTGCCCAGGCCGATTACCGCCACAAAAAACAATCGGGTGGCGCCGGACAGTTTGGCGAGGTACACATGATTATTGAACCTTACGAAGAAGGTGCTGCACCTAAAACCATGTTTAAATTTGGCGATAAGGAACAGAAGATTTCGGTTCGCGCCGTTGAAGAGCACAAATTGGACTGGGGCGGAAAACTGGTATTTGTTAACAGTATTGTTGGTGGATCGATCGACGCCCGTTTTTTACCGGCTATTCTGAAAGGAATAATGGAAAAGATTGAGGAAGGCCCGCTTACCGGTTCGTATGCCCGTGATATTATCGTTTATGTTTACGACGGGAAAATGCACCCGGTTGACTCGAACGAAATTTCGTTTAAACTGGCCGGACGTAATGCCTTCAGCATGGCCTTTAAAAATGCCAGTCCTAAAATTCTTGAGCCAATCTTAAATCTTGAAGTTTGGGTACCATCAGACCGCATGGGTGATGCCATGAGCGACCTGCAGGGACGTCGTGCCATGATTATGGGCATGGGCTCGGAAAAAGGCCTGGAAAAAATTACAGCCAAAGTTCCACAGAAAGAAATGTTTAAATACACTACTTCGCTGAGTTCGATTACCGGTGGAAGAGGCGTATTTAGCATAAGTTTCGACGGATACGAAAAAGTTCCTGCCGATGTACAGGAAGAACTGCTGAAAGCTTACGAAGCCGAGCAGGAAGAAGAATAGACCATTTTCTAATCCATTTTACTATAACTAATAAATCCCGGTTCGTTTTTAACGGATCGGGGTTTTGTTTTTATGGCACAACAAGACCGAATCACCTTGCCGCAGCCTTGCAACAGGCGAGCCACACTTTTTTCCCGCCTCCTGCAGTTGCGCGACAAGCCTTCCACTAAATTTCCTCCTAATTACAATTCTGCGGCAAGCCTTCCACAACATTTTTTTGCGTGTTGCAACACTGCGACAGGCGAGCCACAAAACTTTTTCCTAATTACAGCGCTGCAACAGGCCTCCAAAAACATTTTCTTGCACGCCGCAGCCGTGCAACAAGCTCGCCACAAAAATTTCTTGCTTGTTGCAGCCGTGCAACAGCCGAGCCAATAAGTTTTTTTGTTTGCCGCAGCGCTGCAACAAGCCAGCCACAAAGTTTGCCGGGCAATTACACGACCGCAGAAAACCTAATATCGGCGAGTTACAGAGACAACAAGATTACAAACCTCCATAAAAACACCTATAATAAGGTTAAACGACTAAAGCCCGTTTTCGATGGGCTAAGCTTAGCCCCGGCATTAATGCCGGGGTTAGTGATTCCACTACCAAAAATGGGCTTTAGGCCTTAAGTACAATAAAAAAGGATCTGATCCGTATTTACGCAACTTATACGGATCGGATCCTTTAGCACTAAATACAAAAACAGCCAAACTTAAAAGTTCGGCTGTTCTAACAATATCTGATAATTTAACTTTTCTACGATTTTATCGAGCCCTTTTTCAGCTCCAAACGCGTTTGATGCAACTCCATATTCATTTTGGTGTAACGCTCCAGTGCATTCTTTTTGTGCGTTTCGTATTCCGCTTTTAACTCTTCGTAATCTTTTTTGGTGCGATGCGTAACAGAAAGACTTCGTTTGTATAAAAGAAATACAAAACCGGCCAACACCAAAACTCCGGCAATAAGCAAATACATCGTAACCGAATAAACATTCTTATCTAGTTTCATGCCTAAAACCACAATTGAATTCTGCAATTTCAAACTCTCGTCGAGTTGCTCCTGCAGCGTATTCATCTGTGCATCTTTCGAGCTTATTTGGCTATTCAAGTCTCTTATCTGTGCGTTTTTCTGCTCTGCACTTTTCTCTAACACACCAATGGTATCGGTAAGTGCCTCGTAAAAATCATCCAACTGATCTTCTTTCAAAAAATAAGATCCATTCCAAAAATTAAGGTTCTCTTTAAAAACTTCGTATTAGCGGGGCAATGATTGTTCCTGTTTCCAGGCATTTATGTCCTTTTTGGCGAAGGAATTAAAAACGACAAAAACCAATACAACTGCAGCAAATATCCTTTTCATATAACAAACAATTTTCGATTTAATGGCCGGGCCTTTACCTGTGGCCGAATATCTGTAAAAAATCAATAAACTATCCAAGTAACGCACAATCTCTACACTTGTTATTCAACAGTAAAGATGAATACGGCTTGTACATTTAAACATATACACTCCGTGAATATACGCACAATATAATTAAGGTTTGCCTGAGCAAACAAATATAAGGAATAGAAATAAACAAATGCGAACTTGTAGTTTAAAATTTTAACGAATTAAAAATGCCCGCCAAAACGACGCACGATAGCCGACAGCATAACGAATTTAACTGAGTAGCTATTTGTGGGCAATTGGTTTGGTAATTTTTAACGAATGCTATAACTTGCATAAAACCAAAAAACTACTGCCATGCAAATCAGCTACAGCCGACCACTTTCTGCAGGTTGGAACCGCATGAAAAAGGCCCTATTCCAACCCTTCGATATTAACAAATGGGTAAAAGTTGGATTTACAGCCTGGCTGGCCGGGCTAACCGATTGTGGCGGTGGCAGCGGATCGGGAAACAGCACCGGAAACAATGCCAACTGGGACGAGTTTTTCAATTTCCCGCAAACGGCATGGGACTGGCTGCTCGACAACCCGGTTTGGGCCAACCTTATTCTTGTGGGTCTGGTTATATTGTTTATAATAATCTCGGTGGTTATTTGGGTAAGTTCGCGCGGACGATTTATGTTTTTGCATAATGTGGCGCACGACAAAGCCGAGATCAGCAAACCCTGGCACGACTTCCGAAAACAGGGAAACTCACTTTTTATTTTTCAATTCTTTTGGAGCTGGTTCGCTTTTGCCGTGTTTGCATTAATTGCCGCCTACAGCTTTATTACCGGTAAAGATTTATACCTTACACATGCACCAAAGGCAGTTATTTTTGCCGGAATCACACAAATGGTTTTGCTGTTTATCGGGTATCTGATTGTATTTGGATATATATCACTGTTTCTGAAGGACTTTGTGGTACCCATAATGTACAAACATCGTGTAGGCGTAATAAAAGGCTGGGGTAAATTTCTATTGCTCTTCGGGAAACGGG
Source organism: Draconibacterium orientale (assembly GCF_900111425.1). Taxonomy (NCBI): domain Bacteria; kingdom Pseudomonadati; phylum Bacteroidota; class Bacteroidia; order Marinilabiliales; family Prolixibacteraceae; genus Draconibacterium; species Draconibacterium orientale. The sequence continues at coordinate 65,786 of NZ_FOHT01000004.1, forward strand.
CGTTACCGTTTATCCTTTACGGGCTGTTTATTTTTGTTCTGGGAATTGCAGTTGGCATTACCATTATCTTCTTTGCGCTGATTACCTGCTGCATTGGCTTACTGCTTATTGCCATCCCCTATATTGGAGCGGTAATTTTATTGCCAATAAGTTACACTTTCAGAGCTTTTAGTATTGAATTTCTGGCACAGTTTGGCGACAAATACAATGTATTTCCGCCGGTAGCTGAATTAACTGACGACAGGAACGAAATTGCTAAGGAATAAATGATAATTAATTCAGAAAAACATTCATGATTCCCGGGAATCACCAACAGGAATAAAAGTGTGGTCTAACGACTGCAATTCACAAAAATAATCAGATTACGAGGCGCATACAGCGATTGTGCGTTGAATAACTAATTATTTGCGCCTTTGATTTGCTCCCTCATCACCCCCGGGTTTCACCTCGGGTTAGTCACATTTTATCCTTTCGGGATATTGAATTGATTACAAAGTTAAAACGACTTTATTGACCAACTATGTCGGAATTGCAAATTATTCATGACGCTGGAAGCGTCTAATGTCGATAACCCGATGCGTAGCGCCGGGATGAAATGACCAAAGCGAAATCGTCCGGCGAAGAAAGCAGATCGAAGCCAGATGGTTCTCCCGGACGAAACTCAAAAGACAATACAGATAAGAATGATGGGGACTTAAAAAAAAAGCTCCTAGTCCTTATTGCGGAACAGATGCACAAACCCATGTTTTTTGCGCTTTTCTCCATCGCGGCCATGCCCCACAACATCGTAGTAATACACACCCGGGCTGGCGTAACGGCCTCCCATAATACGGCCATCCCAAACGGTTTCGATGTAAGCATCATCAAAACCACGCACATCGCCACTTTTCCAATAATGCACGCGTTTTCCCCAGCGGTTAAAAATACTGATTTCAATACTTTGCATCGACCAGAATTGCACTACAAACTCATCGTTTACTCCGTCGCCGTTTGGCGTAAATACATTCGGCACGGCAATAAACGACGTATCAACTACAATATAATCTTCCATATAAGCAGTATCGGCACAGGTCAGCGTATCAGAAAGGTGCTTTGAAACCAGCCGAACCATGTACGTTCCGGAGTTTTCGTAAGTATAAACAGGCGCATCGTCGTAGGCTACAAAATCGATACTGTCAACCGGATTTTCAGTTCCTTCCGCATCTAATTTAATCGCATCTAAATCGCGGTAAAAAAACCATTCATAGTAACCCGCTGTTGCATTCTCCGAATTGTTTGTAAAAGTAACTTCAAGCGGTGCTTCGCCACTCATCGGATTAGCGGTAAAACTGGCTTTGGCAACAATCGACTCGTACAAAACAGTTGCCTGTGCATCACAGTCGAATTTATCGTAAACACGCAAAGTGTAGTTTGTATTCTCTGCCGGCGGATCATAAACCGTCAAGTTGATTACCGATGCAATGCGGTCACCATTTTCCAGCCATTCCACCTGCACATCTTTATTCACAAAAAGCGGTGCGTTGCTACTTAAATCGTAATACGTCAGCACGGCCGACTTCATTTCTCCATTCATTACGAAATGTTCGCAGTCTGAAACAGCAACTTCCCCTCCGGCATACATCCAGTTATTAAAAACCCATGCACGGTCCACCTCTGTAGTGGCTCCCTGCGTAATGGTAATTCGGTAACAACCATCGGCCAAGGCACTTATTTGCGACGAAGCGGCGTCGGTAGTTTCCTGGTATTGCAAATCAAATGCTCCGGCTGTTTCATCGTATTTCTCCCACAACCAGTTTTTTGTTCCCGACAGCGCGGTAGTGGCAGTTAAAGCACCAACTTCAGCCGAGGAATCATTGCTACAAAAAATAAAAATGTCATCAGTTTCCGGAAATACCGGGTATTGTGTTACATCGGTGGCGTTGGCTCCGGGCGAGGTTATTTGTGCCTGTAGCGCATAAAAGGAAAATACCAGAATAGTTACAATAAAAAGACTTCGCTTCATAAATTATTGCTCTTTAAGATACAATATTAACGTATAAATTTCATTTAATTGCGTGTTATACTAATTGTTTTTCAACGTTTCGCTTAAGCTTTACTTTGAAATACAATTGGTATAATTTGTTAATAAAACACCGGCAATAAGAGAAAGATTCCACCTGACATCATTAATTTTGCACGCAGAACAACCTGGCGTAACGGTTGTTGTTTTACTACGATTGAATGCTGAATGTATTACCAACCTCGCCCCAAACCAAACCGGGAAATCATTCAATACAATCAATATTTTATATTTGTAAGCAGAAAAAAGAAATCTATAGTGTTCGATTATCTTCAAAATTTAAATGAGGCCCAACGAGAGGCTGTTCTCCGTACCGAAGGACCTGCACTGGTTATTGCAGGAGCTGGATCGGGAAAAACGCGTGTGTTAACGTTCCGTATTGCCAATTTGCTAAAACAAGGCGCCAAACCGTCAAGCATTTTATCGCTGACTTTTACCAATAAGGCAGCCCGCGAAATGAAAGAACGTATTGCCAGCGTAGTAGGCGAAAACACTGCCCGCTACCTATGGATGGGTACTTTCCACAGTATTTTTGCGCGTATTCTGCGCTTTGAACACGAAATTATCGGCTACCCGTCGAACTTTACGATTTACGACAGTGCCGACAGTAAAAGTTTGATAAAAACGATCATCAAAAGCTTTCAGCTCGACGATAAAATTTATAAACCGGGAGTGGTTGCCAGCCGTATTTCAATGGCAAAAAACAACCTGATTACGCCCAATGCCTATGAAAATTCGGCCGAAATTCGCAAGGCTGATAAAAGCATGCGTATGCCGCAAATTGCCCAGATTTATAAAGAATATGCCAAACGCTGTTTACTTTCAGGTGCCATGGATTTCGACGATCTGCTGCTGAAAACAAATGTGCTGTTTCGCGATCATCCCGAGGTACTGAAAAAATACCAGGAGCGCTTTGGCTACGTGATGGTTGACGAGTACCAGGATACCAACTACTCGCAATACCTGATTGTTAAAAAACTGGCTGCAGGGCATAAAAACATTTGCGTGGTGGGCGACGATGCGCAAAGTATTTACTCGTTTCGTGGTGCGCGTATCGAAAATATTCTGAATTTTAAATCGGACTACCCCGAGCATAAAGTGTTTAAGCTGGAGCAAAATTACCGCTCAACGCAAACCATTGTAAACGCGGCCAACAGTATAATTGCCAAAAACAAACGGCAAATTCCGAAAAAGGTTTTTTCCGAGAATGCAACTGGTAAACCCATCAAATTGATTTCGGCACTTACCGACAACGAAGAAGGATTTTTGGTAGCACAGGAAATTGCCCAATCGCAATTGCGCGATCATTACAAATACGAAGACTTTGCAATTCTGTACCGTACTAACATGCAGTCGAGGATTTTTGAGGAGTCGTTGCGAAAAAGAAATATTCCGTACAAAATTTATGGCGGCCTGAGTTTCTACCAACGCAAGGAAATTAAAGACCTCATCTCCTATTTCCGAATGACCATTAACCCGGCCGATAACGAAGCGCTAAAACGTATTATTAATTATCCGGCGCGCGGAATCGGGGCCACCACCCTTGCGAAACTGGAGGCAGCGGCAATTAATAACGAAACATCGATTTGGAAGATTATTAGCGATTTGCCAACCATTAATCACGCCAATTTAAATAAAGGAACTGCCGGTAAAATTCTGCACTTTGTAGGTTTAATTCAGAAGTTTATGCAACTGTCGGAAGACTGCGATGCTTTTGACACGGCAAAAACCATTGCCGAACAAACCGGTATTCTGAAAGAATTGTATAACGACAAGTCGCCCGAAGGATTGAGCCGCCACGAAAACATACAGGAATTATTGAACGGTATCCAGGAATTTAGCATTAACGCCAAAGAAACCGGCGAACCCGAAAAACTGGAAAACTACCTGGAAGATGTGGCACTGCTTACCGATCAAGACAACGAAAAAGAAGAAGACCGCAATAAAGTGACACTAATGACGGTGCACTCATCGAAAGGACTGGAATTTAAAAATGTGTTTGTTGTGGGAATGGAAGAGAACCTTTTCCCATCGAACCAAAATGGCGATAACAAACCCGAAACGCTGGAAGAAGAGCGCCGCCTGTTTTACGTTGCACTCACCCGCGCCGAAGAAAATGCATGGTTCTCGTATGCCAACCAGCGCTACCGTTGGGGAAATCTCGATTTTTGTACACCAAGTCGTTTTCTGGAAGAAATTGATGAGCAGTTTCTTGATACTTCAGGAATAGCAGCATCGTCTTCTCCAACACGCCGGGCACAAAGTAACGACGACATTCAGCCCGAACGTTATCACAAAAATCCGGTTCGCCGCCAGCCTCCCGGAGCATTTAAAACTCCCGAGTCGCAAAACTTTTTTAATAAAAAACTCGTTTCGTTAAAGGAAAGCAGCAGAGCGCAAAACACTTTTCAGGGCGATGCACCGGAAAAAATACAAACCGGAATGGTGGTTGAACATCAACGTTTTGGCGAAGGAAAAGTAATTAATATTGAAGGAGTTTCACCAAACATAAAAGCTACTGTATTTTTTAAATCGGGTACACAGAAACAGTTGCTGCTAAAATTCGCCAAGTTGAAAATTAAAGGATAAACGGATTATTGAGACAAACTGCAAGGATCGAGCATCCAGAATCAAAGATCAAGTATCCAGAATCGAATAAAAACGAACTAAAAAATAAAACTTCGGGATTTGTCGGGAAATGATTAGTTTTGCAACATCATTTCGCAAATAAATCCAATTTACTTGAAAGTTAGATTTTTAGCATTAAACATTTACAGATGGATTATAATACCAAGAGAAAAAAAATGGCTCTTCCTGAATATGGAAGGAATATACAAAACATGGTTGACTACCTGATGACCATCGAAGACCGCGAAAAACGAAACAGATCGGCACAAACGGTTATCGATGTAATGGGCAACCTTTTCCCTCATTTACGCGATGTTCAGGAATTCCGACACAAACTTTGGGATCACCTGGCCATTATGTCTGATTTTCAACTTGACATCGATTACCCTTACGATCCGCCAACGCCGGAATCATTAAAAGAACGCCCCAATACGGTACCATACACCAAACACCGCATTAAGCACAAACACTACGGCCGCACAATGGAACTTTTAATCCAGGAAGCCGATAACTTTGAAGGTGAAGAGCGTGACATCATTATCGAACAACTGGCCAACCACATGAAAAAATCGTACCTCGCATGGAATAAAGATGCTGTTGAGGACCATATGATTTTTAACGATCTGGAAGAAATGTCGCGTGGAAAATTAAAAGTACCTGAGGGAACTCAACTGGCCGACTCCAAAACACTGGTTAGTGCTCCAAAGAAGAAAAAAGTCAAAAAGAAAAAATAGATAATACGCTATAATATCACACCCCATGTCAACTTTCAAAATTGAAGGTGGTTTTAAATTAAAAGGAGACCTTGAGCCGCAAGGAGCAAAAAACGAGGCGCTTCAAATAATTTGTGCCACGCTGCTAACAGCCGAACAAACAATCATTGAAAACATTCCTGAAATTCGGGATGTGCTGAAATTAATCGAAATTCTGAAAGGATTGGGGGTTCAGGTAACGCGCCTGTCAAAAGGCAAATATAGTTTCGACGCCTCCGAAGTAAACATCAACTTTTTAAAAAGTCCGGAATACGCTCAGCAAGCGGCTGTACTTCGAGGCTCGATAATGATTATCGGTCCGCTGTTGGCTCGTTTCGGACAAGGTTTTATTCCGCAACCCGGTGGCGATAAAATTGGCCGCCGCAGGGTTGACACCCACTTTATTGGCCTGCAAAAACTGGGAGCCCGTTTTGATTTCGATCCCGAAAACAAATGGTACTCCGTTTCATCAGAAAAACTTACCGGAGCGTATATGTTGCTCGACGAAGCTTCGGTTACCGGAACAGCAAACATAGTAATGGCAGCCGTTTTGGCCGAAGGAACCACCACAATTTATAACGCAGCCTGCGAACCTTACCTGCAGCAACTTTGCAAAATGCTGGTTTCCATGGGGGCGAAAATTGAAGGAATTGGTTCCAACCTGCTTACCATCGCAGGAGTTTCGTCGTTAACAGGATGCACACACCGCACACTTCCCGATATGATTGAAGTGGGAAGTTTTATTGGCCTCGCTGCCATGACAGCTTCCGAAATCAACATAAAAAATGTGGGTATTGAGCACCTGGGAATTATCCCCGAATCATTTCGCCGGTTGGGAATTAACGTGGAACAAAATGGCGACGATCTGCTGATTAAAGACACCGAAAATTACGAAATCGATTCCTACATCGACGGATCAATAATGACCATCTCGGATGCACCGTGGCCGGGACTAACACCCGACTTGCTAAGTGTTTTCCTTGTGGTGGCCACACAAGCAAAAGGTAGTGTTCTCATTCATCAGAAAATGTTCGAAAGCCGTTTATTCTTTGTCGATAAACTGATTGATATGGGAGCCCAAATCATTCTTTGCGATCCGCACCGCGCCACCGTAATTGGCCTCGACCGAAAAAATACTTTGCGTGCCACCAAAATGGTATCGCCCGATATTCGTGCTGGAATCGCATTGTTAATCGCAGCCATGTCGGCAAAAGGAACCAGCACCATCGATAATATCGAACAAATCGACCGCGGTTACGAAAATATCGATGGCCGTTTAAATGCCCTCGGCGCCCGTATTTCAAGAATATAAACGCGTTGTTAAAACATTAATTGGAGCTTTGTGTTACTACATAAAATTCTATATTTGAACTTTTTAGAAATAACAATACGCAAATGATGAAAAGATTTATTTTACTGGCAGCGATCATTTTTATGTGCACTCCTTTTGTTAATGCGCAGGAACTTGGTTTAAACATTGGCAACAAAGCACCCGAACTGATTGGCAAAGGCCCCAATGGCGAAACCATTAAATTATCCGACTTACAAGGCAAAGTTGTTTTGATTGATTTTTGGGCATCGTGGTGTGGTCCGTGTCGCCGTGAAAATCCAACTGTTGTTGCCAACTACCAAAAATACAAAGACGCCAAATTTACCAATGGCAAAGGTTTTACCGTTTTTGGCGTATCGCTCGATGATTCGCCCGAAAGATGGAAAGCAGCCATTGAACAAGATGGCCTGGAATGGCCGAATCATATTTGTGATTTCAAAAAGTGGAACTCAAAATACCGGATGATTTACCAGGTTCGCGGTATTCCCGATAACTACTTAATTGATGAAAACGGAGTAATAATTGCCAAAAAGCTGCGTGGCCCGGCACTTGATGCTGCTCTCCACAAAATTCTTAGAGAAGAGCTGTAAGACACTACTTTAAAAATAGTATAAATCGTTCAAATTGGCACTCGAATTCCGTTTCGGGTGCCAATTTGTCGTTTATATTTGCATGGCAAAATTTTTGCTATGTCAGCGTAGCATAAAAAAGGCTTACAGTTAATTATTTATACTGAAAATTTAGGTAAAATGGCAGAAGAAAAAGTAAACAAGGAAACGGAAGAAGAAAAAGATAAAGCAGCACAGGTTGAAGATGTTGCTACCGAAAAGGAAGAAAAAGCGGACGAGAAAAAAGACAAGAAGAAAAAATCGAAAAAGGATAAAAAGGAAGAACAATTGGAAGAATTGGGCGAAAAGCTTCAGGAACTTCAGGATAAACACCTGCGTTTGCAAGCTGAGTTTGACAACTTCAGAAGAAGAACGATGAAAGAAAAAGCCGACTTGATTAAAACGGGTGGCGAATCGGTTATCGTGAATATACTTCCTGTTATCGACGATTTTGAGCGTGCGCTTGATTCGATGAAACACCTTGAGGATGAAGATGCTGGCAAACACGGAACAGCACTGATTTACAAGAAATTTCAGGAATTCCTGAAACAAAACAACGTAAAAGAAATTGAAGCTCAACACACTGATTTTGATGTTGACCTGCACGAAGCCATTACAAAAATTCCGGCGCCAAGCGAGGAATTAAAAGGCAAAGTCGTTGATGTAATTCAAAAAGGTTATTGCTTAAACGAAAAGGTAATCCGGTTTGCCAAAGTTGTAATCGGAGAATAATTATTCAGAGGAGGAAGAATGGCAAAAAGAGATTATTACGAGGTATTGGGAGTTGGCAAAAGTGCTTCTGCTGAGGAGATAAAAAAAGCTTACCGTAAAAAGGCGATCCAATATCACCCGGATAAAAACCCGGATGACAAGGAAGCTGAAGAGAAGTTTAAAGAAGCCGCCGAAGCCTACGAGGTACTTAGCAATCCGGAGAAAAAACAACGTTACGATCAGTTCGGCCATGCCGGAATGAGCGGCGCTGCCGGTGGTGGCGGTTTTAGCGGAGGCGGATTCTCCGACATTGAAGATATCTTCTCGGCTTTTGGCGACATTTTTGGCGGACATTTTGGCGGATTCGGTGGATTTAGCGGCGGCGGTGGCCGTAGCAGAGGTGGCCGAAGAGTGAGCCGTGGTTCCGATTTGCGCGTTAAAGTAAAGCTGAACCTCCAGGAAATTGTTAACGGTGTTGAGAAAAAAATAAAAGTAAAAAAATACGTTGCCTGCCAGCATTGTAGCGGAACCGGAGCTAAAAACGGCTCATCGTACTCCACTTGCGGAACTTGCGGTGGTGCCGGCCAGGTAACACGTGTTCAGAATACTTTGCTGGGGCAAATGCAAACCACTTCGGCCTGCCCTACCTGCGGTGGCGAAGGGAGAATGATTACCGACAAATGTAATCACTGTGCCGGCGAAGGTGTGGTTCGCGAGGAAGAAGTGATCAACATTAAAATTCCGGCTGGTGTTGGCGAAGGCATGCAGCTTAATGTTTCGGGAAAAGGAAACACCGGACGACGCGGCGGAATTAACGGCGACTTGCTGGTGGTTATTACCGAAGCCGACGAAGACGAATTGGTTCGCGATGGAAACAACCTGATCTACAACCTGTTCTTGTCGTTTCCGGAAATTACGCTGGGTACCACATCCGAAATTCCTACGGTTGATGGCAAAGTGAAAGTAAAAATAGAACCCGGTACGCAACCCGAAAAAATACTTCGTTTACGCGGAAAAGGTATTCCCGATGTAAACGGCTACGGCCGCGGCGATTTATTGGTTCGTGTGCATGTTTGGATTCCGAAAAAACTAAGCAACGACGAAAAACGGGCGCTGGAAAAATTACAGGACTCGCCCGGGTTTCAGGGCGGACCTTCAGCACAGGAAAGATCATTCTTTCAGAAAATGAAAGATATGTTTGAATAGTAACATTTGAAAACCATAAAACAAAAAAAAGATTCCTGATTGATTGGGAATCTTTTTTTGTTTCCGGATAGCTGATCCAATTCAACGAGTATGGATAACCATTTCAATTAGAAAAAATTACACAAGTAGCGTATTTCGTTGATTTTTTTTGCAGAAATGCGGCACAACATTAAATTTGCTAAAATTGAACGACTAACATGGAAGACTTTTACAACCAATACAATTTTCTTGAACCCGAACTACAGGAAGAAATACTGAAGGTTGGCATTCGAAAACAGTTTTCACAGCACGAAACTTTAATTCGCGAAGGTCAGTTTATCTCTAGCTTCCCGATGGTACTGAAAGGGCTGATACGGGTTTCGCGCACCAGCGAAGCCGGAAACGAATTGCTGCTTTATTATCTGCAAGCCAACGAAGTTTGTGCCATGTCGTTAACCTGCTGCATGGCCCGCCAAATTAGCGAAGTAAATGCCATTGCCGAAGTAGATACCGAGGTGCTGTTAATTCCGGTTGAAATGCTGGATACCTGGACCAGCAAATATCCGCTGTGGAAACAATACGTAATGCAAACCTTTCAAAACAGATTTCGCGAATTAATAAATACACTCGATGCAGTTGCCTTTTTAAAACTCGATGAACGTTTAGTCAAATTTTTTATCGACCGACATAAAAAATCGGGCGTTCATACCTATTCCGGCACACATCAGGATCTGGCTCTTCAACTTAATTCGTCGCGCGAAGTGATCTCACGCCTGCTAAAAAAGCTGGAAAAAAACGGAAAAGTTTCACTTTCTCGAAATTTTATTGATTTTTCCGGCCTTTTGTGACCTATATTACATACCCATTAGTATTCTATTCTTTTATTTGCATGTATTAAATCTAAAGACATAATAGTTCAAACTATTGTTTCATAATTTTTTGGGTTATAAAATCGGTTAGTAGTTGAAGGTTGATGAGCCAGGCTGGAGAGTCTGGCTTTTTTTTGCTCTTAACTGAATCAGCTTCCTGATAAGATAGCGATTTGAAATTCCTTATCCACTCACCTCCAACGTTTAGCATCAATTCGTTTTCAAAAGCAAGGCTCCGGCACATCAAAAAATCGGGTGTATTATCGGGCTTCGTTCATTAATGTTAATTTCATATTGAAAATTAATCCCCCCCATCGCTTATAATTTATAGATATAATGCTGATATTTGTCATTAAAACTTATGCTACCCACTATTTTGCAGTTTTGGATAGCGTTATCAGCTACAGAGAATATCAATTAAAAAACAAGCTACATGTTTAAAATTCAAACTCTGAATAAGATTGACCCCGATGGTCTTAAACTTTTCCCTCTCGACAATTATGAGATTGCAAGCGAGCTTCCAAATCCGGATGCGATTGTTTTGCGCAGTTTTAAAATGCACGATGTTGAAATTCCCTCCTCGGTAAAAGCTGTTGCAAGAGCCGGAGCGGGTGTAAATAATATTCCAATTGAGAAATGCACCGAGCGAGGAATCGTAGTTTTTAATACACCGGGTGCAAACGCCAACGGAGTTAAAGAGGCTGTAATTGCCGGAATGTTAATGGCCTCGCGCGATTATATCGGAGCAGCAAACTGGGCAAAAACCTTAATCGGACAGGGCGATGCCGTTCCGTCGTTGGTTGAACAAGGAAAAAAGAACTTTGCCGGAGAAGAAATTAAAGGAAAAACACTGGCCGTAATTGGTTTGGGAGCTATTGGTGTTCTGGCAGCAAATGCTGCGTCGGCACTTCGTATGAACGTTATTGGTTACGATCCATATATGTCGGTAAAACACGCACTGAAACTGAGCCGCGAGGTAAAAGTGGTTGAAGGTATTCAGGTGTTGTTGCAACAAGCCGATTTTGTAACCATCAACATTCCGTTGTTACCCGATACCAAAGGATACATTAACAAAGACAAATTTGCCATGATGAAAGATGGCGTTAAAATTCTGAACTTTGCACGTGGAGGCCTGGTAGATCATGCCGATTTAAAAGTGGCTATCGAATCGGGTAAAGTAGCCAAATACATTACCGATTTCCCGGATGAAGAATGCCTGAAACTGGATAATGTAATTTCAATTCCTCACCTGGGTGCTTCAACAAAAGAGTCGGAAACCAACTGTGCGATTATGGCTGTTGAGCAAATGCGCGACTACCTCGAGAACGGTAACATTAAAAACTCGGTGAATTTCCCGGCTGCCGAACTGGAGCGCAACGGCGGAAGCCGTATTCTGATTGCCAACCGCAATGTTCCGAATATGGTTAGTCAGATTTCGACTGTATTGGCTGCCGAAGGACTGAACATTGATAATATGCTGAACAAAAAACGCGACAATATTGCCTATAACATTATCGATGTTGATGCCGAAAAAATTAACGACAGCGTAAAAGAAAAACTGTTAGCTATCGATGGCATTTTTATGGTTCGTCTGATAAATGCATAAGGCAACAACAATAAAATATATTTCAACTAAAGGAGAATCAGGTTCGCATCTGGTTCTCTTTTTTTATTCAATTTAACCACCTCCGAAATCCCTCAAACGACTACAATTCCACCCTATCAGAAAGGTTAGGTGGAAACCATAATTTTCATTCCGGCTATAAGGCGTAGGAAAAGAATTGTGTTTCAAACTTTTAAACACTTAGTCCTCTTTGCTAAATTATTATTAACAACAAGCCGGCCCGCTTTCCAAGTCCCTCTTTTTTACTATTTTTGGCGTTCCTGTCCTGCCTAAAGTAAATTGAAAAAAGTACAAAAAAATGAGTAAAAGTATTGAAGTTAAAGCAGCTGATAACGTTCGTATTCTCGCTGCCGCAATGGTTGAAAAAGCAAATTCGGGCCACCCTGGCGGAGCAATGGGCGGAGCAGATTTTGTAAACATCCTTTATTCTGAATTCCTTAATTACGACCCATCGGACATGACATGGGCAAACCGCGACCGTTTTTTCCTCGATCCGGGCCATATGTCTCCAATGCTTTACGGAATTCTATCTTTGGCAGGTTTTTACAGCATGGAAGATGTTGCCAATTTCCGTCAGTGGGGAAGCGTAACTCCGGGACACCCCGAAGTTGACGTTGAGCGTGGTGTTGAAAACACATCCGGCCCACTCGGACAAGGCCATGTTATGGCAGTTGGTGCAGCTATTGCCGAGCGCTTTTTAGTAGCTCGTTTTGGCGAATGGATGGCGCACAAAACATACGCTTTCATCTCTGATGGTGGTATTCAGGAAGAGATTTCACAGGGTGCTGGGAGAATTGCCGGTCACCTGGGATTGAGCAACCTGATTATGTTCTACGATTCAAACGACATTCAGTTGTCAACAGAAACCGACGAGGTGACTACTGAAGACACTGAAATGAAATATAAAGCCTGGGGCTGGAACGTGGTAACCATTGCCGGTAACGACGCTGATGCCATTCGTAAAGCTTTAAAAAATGCACAGGAAGAAACTGAAAAACCAACCCTGATAATTGGTAAAACAATTATGGGTAAAGGCGCTATTACCGAAGATGGTGCAAACTTCGAGCGTCAGTGTTCAACACACGGTCAGCCATTATCGGGCGCCGGAGCATCTTTTGCAAAAACAATCGAGAATCTGGGTGGCGATCCTGAAAACCCATTCGTAATTTTCGACGACGTAAAAGAATACTACGAAAAACGCAAAGCTGCGCTTATTGAAGCTGCGGCAGCGAAAAAAGCTGTACAGGCAAAATGGGAAGCTACAAATCCTGAATTGGCAGCAAAACTAAAAGCATTCTTCTCGAACGAAGTTCCGGAAATCGATTACAGCAAAATCGAACAAAAAGCAGGTATCGCAACACGTGGTGCGTCTGCCGCTGTTCTTTCGGTATTTGCCAAAGAGGTTGAGAATATGATCGTGTCGTCTGCCGACCTTTCAAACTCGGATAAAACCGACGGTTTCCTAAAAAATACAATAGCATTTAAAAAAGGCGATTTTAGCGGACAATTCCTGCAGGCAGGTGTTTGCGAGCTAACAATGGCTGCCATTATGAACGGTATGGCACTGCACGGCGGAGTTATTCCGGCATGTGGTACGTTCTTCGTATTCAGCGATTATATGAAACCGGCCGCACGTATTGCAGCCTTGCAGGAGTTGCCGGTTAAATACATCTGGACACACGATGCATTCCGCGTTGGAGAAGATGGTCCTACTCACCAACCGGTTGAGCAGGAAGCGCAAATTCGCCTGATGGAGAAATTGCAAAACCACAACCACAAAAACTCAATGTTGGTATTGCGTCCGGCCGATGGCAACGAAACTACCGTTGCATGGAAAATGGCAATGGAAAATACCGATACGCCAACAGCGCTTATTCTGTCGCGCCAAGGAATTAAAGATGTTACTACCTACGAAACAGCACAGGGAGCTACAAAAGGAGCCTACATTCTTCAGGATTGCGAAGGTACACCAGATGTAATTCTTTTGGCAAGCGGTTCGGAAGTAAGTACCTTGGTTGACGGTGCCGAATTATTGGCCAAAGATGGTGTGAAAAGCCGTATCGTTTCTGTTCCTTCCGAAGGTTTATTCCGCACACAAAGTGCCGAGTACCAAAAAGAAGTTCTTCCTGCAGGAGTTGCTAAATTTGGTTTAACTGCCGGATTGCCTGTAACACTTGAAGGATTGGTTGGAATGGACGGGAAAGTGTTTGGTCTCGGATCATTCGGATTCTCTGCTCCTGCCGGAGTATTAGACGTAAAACTGGGCTATACAGGCGAAAATGTATATAACCAGGTGAAAGAATTATTGGCATAAGAAAAAAGCAATAATCAGATATAAAAAGGTGCTTCATTTTTGAGGTACCTTTTTTTGTCTCCAGCCCTCTTTTTCAGGATAAAAACTTCTTTAAAATTGCTATATTTGCGCCGCCTAAGGTATAGTACCTTGTGCACCTTATATAAAATCAGAACAAGCCGGGGATGAATAAGCGGGCCGATCAAAAAATTGCACACCTCCATAAAATAATTGATACCACACGAAAAATTGAACGATTAATAATTTCAGAGAAAACACCTGAATCATTATTAGGTAAAACCTGTGATGTATTAGTTGCTACCCGCGGTTATTTTTTTGCATGTGCAACGCTGTTTAATGATAATGGAGACATTAACTATTTTACCGGGTCAGGCGACCAGCGTAGCATTAACAGTGTAAAACATCAACTGCTTACAAACGGTATTTCTGATGATATCAGGAAGGACATCTTAAATGGCGATTATTCCATAACTAGCAATCTGCCCGCCCATTGGCAACACCAGCTAGACACGAAAGAATGGACTCTGCTTCTTGTTCCTGTACATGAAGACAAACAAGCTTTAGGCGTAATGTGCGTGGCAGTTCCTGCCAAAGATGCCAGGCACCCAAAAGAAGAACTTTGCCTTACCGACCTGGCTAACAATATTGCCAATGCCTTATTAAAACTTAAACAAACCAAAGAGTTAAAAACAAACGAACGCTGTTATAAAAACCTGATAAACTCCTTAAACGATGGCGTAATTATTATACAGGATGGTGTAATTAAATTCGTTAACCAGGCCTTGTGCCAACTAACAAGGTATTCCGAAGGCGAGTTACATGGCAAACAGTTCACAATACTGGTAGCCCCTAAAGAATTAAACCGCGCGAAACAGCTCTATAACGATATCTTATCGGGAAACATCACCCCAAAAAATCAGGAAGCCACGGCCATTACAAAATCGGGAGAAACTTTTCCGCTTGGAATAACAGCAGTTAAAACCGACTTTGAGAATCGCCCTGCAATTATGATGATTCTGCACGATAACTCAGGGTCTAAAAAATTACTCGAACAATTAAAAGAAAATGAAGAACATTACCGGTTTCTTTCCGAAGCATCATTCGAAGGTATAATTATTCACCAAAATGGTATTATACGCGATGTAAATCAAACATTGCTCAACATCTCCGGCTTTTCAAGAGAAGAATTAATTGGTAAAAATATTTTATTAAACTTTGTTCTTGAGGAAAATATCCCGCAAGTGCTTGCAAGCATGCAACACGAGTGTTCCACACCTTTTATTGTTGGTATTAGAAAAAAAGACCACACCATTGGTTATGTTGAAATTGAATCGCGCAGTATTTCATACAAAGGAGAAATTGTGCGAATAGCGGCATTGCGCGATGTCTCGGAACGTTTTCAACTTCAGGACGAAATTAAAAGAAACAAAGAAAAATTAAATCGCCTGCTCGATAATCTTCCGGGAGTTGCTTTCAATTGTATAAGCCTTGAAAACGCCGAAAAGTGGAGCCTGAACTTTTTGAGCGAAGGATGTTATGCACTTTTTGGATACAAACCGGAAGAACTAATTGGCGATAGCATAAGCTTCAGTTCAATAGTTCACCCCGACGACAGAAACTTCGTTCGCCAAACCATACAGAACGCAATAAAACAAAAACAATCGTACGAGTTGGAATACCGCATTACCAGTAAGGAGAACCAACAAAAGTGGGTTTGGGAACGCGGTAAGGCTTTTTACAACAACAACAAAATACTACTTGAAGGATTTATTAGCGAAATAACCCGAAGGAAAACTCTGGAGCAAACCAACGAAATGCTATCGAAAGCCGTTGAATCAAGTTCAGCAAGCATTTTAATTACCGACATCAATGGAAATATTGAATACGTAAATCCGTTTTTCGAAGCAAAAACAGGATACTTTAAAAAAGAAGTTATTGGAAAAAATCCCAATATTCTCAGTTCCGGGAGCCACAGCAAATCATTCTATAAGGGTCTTTGGCAAACCATAAAATCAGGTAAAATATGGCAAGGCGAAATCCTAAACAAAAAAAAGAACCACGAACTGTACTGGGAGCAAGCCATAATTTCCCCCATTTTTAACAACCATGGCGAAATTGTTCAGTTTGTAGCTGTTCGCGAAGACATTACCGAAAAGAAACAAACATTAAAAGAACTGCAACAATCCAAAGAAATAGCCGAGCACAACGAAGCACGCTATAAAGCCTTGCACAATGCCTCGTTTGGAGGAATAGCCATACACGATAATGGGAAAATTTTGGATTGTAACCACGGCTTATCTATAATTACCGGCTATTCGCACGAAGAGCTAATAGGTATGGATGGGTTGCTTTTAATTACAGAAGATCAACGCGACCTGGTAATAAAACATATTGAGGGACAATATTCAAAACCTTATGAAACCGTTGGAATCCGTAAAAACGGGCAAACTTACCCAATTCGTATAGAGGGTAAAATGATTCCGTACCACAACAAAAATGTTCGGGTAGTTGAATTCAGAGATATAACGAAACAAAAACAAATAGAAAAAGAGCTTGTGCAGGCAAAAGAAAAAGCAGAACAAAGTGATAAACTAAAATCTGCTTTCCTTGCCAATATGAGCCATGAAATTCGTACTCCAATGAACGGAATTCTTGGCTTTACCGAATTATTAAAAACGCCGAACCTATCCAGCGAGCAACGAACAGAGTTTATTGATGTTATTCAAACCAGTGGAGACAGAATGCTAAACACCATCAACGATATTATCGATATTTCGAAAATTGAATCGGGAATGGTAAACATCGCTATGCAAGACATCAATCTTCCGGCGTTTATGAATGATATGTATGTTTTCTTTCAACCGGCAATGCAAAGCAAAGCAATCGATTTCAGGCTGAACGAAAACAATGGCAATCCGTTAAACCTGCTTCACTCCGATCCCGACAAGTTAAATTCGATTTTAACGAACCTAATCAAAAATGCCTGTAAATTCACTCCATCGGGCACTATTGAGTTTGGCTATACCATTAACAAGGAGTTTATTCATTTTTATGTAAACGACACCGGTGTTGGAATTCCCCAAGACAGACAAAAAGCTATTTTCGACCGGTTTGTACAGGCCGATGTGGCCGATTCGAGGGTTTTTGAAGGATCAGGATTAGGCCTGTCTATCGCAAAATCGTACACCGAAATGTTAAACGGAACCATCAGCTTACAATCGGAAGTTGGAAAAGGAACATCCTTCACAGTTAGCTTGCCAATCCCAACGACAGCACGCAACAATGAGCCACCTAAATACGAACTGCACAATACAAACAACAAACTACTGAACCAGAACCTTAAATTACTGGTAGCTGAAGACGATCCGGTATCGGTTGAATTGTTGAAACTACTGCTAAAAGACATTGCCACAGAAATACTGGTTGCCAATAATGGGCAGGAAGCCCTTCAGACTGTAAAGGCCCACACTGATATTGATTTGATATTAATGGACATAAAAATGCCCATAATCGACGGTTTTACTACTACTTCAAAGATCCGGGAATTCAATAAATCGGTAAAAATTATTGCCCAATCGGCATTTGCACAGCCCGAAGATATCAGGCGGGCGAAAGATGCCGGCTGCAACGATTTTATTCTAAAACCAATTGCAAAAGCACAACTGTACGAATCGATAAAACAACTCTTTAATAATTAACACCCATTGTTTTTCGATTTGAATCTTAAGCGATTTTTCCAAACAACAACAGGTTCTATCTGTTTGTATTCAGAATGTAATGCCAATAGCCAATTGAAGTGGCGTAAAGCGTGCAAGGCTTTTAATTACTAACCGGTATAAAACACAAAAAAAGGAGTATTAAAAAAGGCGCACCCGTGATCGGATACGCCTTTTTGTTATTATATTTTTCGCTCTATTTCATCAGTGCCAACGATTGTTTTGCAATCTCCAGCTCTTCGTTGGTTGGGATAATAAGCACTTTAACTTTTGCGCCATCCACGTTAATTTCGTGAACATCGCCATTGCGGTTCTTATCTTTTTCTTCGTCCCAGGTAATTCCCAGGTAATCCATATCCTCGCAAACCATCTCGCGAACCGAAGTTTTGTTTTCGCCAATACCGGCAGTAAATACAATGGCATCAACACCGTTCATGGCCGAGGCATAACTTCCAATGTATTGTTTTACACGGTAAGCATACATTTCAAGGGCCAGAACAGCAACCGGATCTCCTTCGCCCTGTAGTTTCTCTACATCGCGCATATCAGTTAAACCGGTTAGGCCTTTCATTCCGCTTTCTTTATTCAGCAGGTCTGAAATTTCATCTATCGAATATCCTTTTTGCTGTGCCAGGTAGAAAATAATTGCCGGGTCGATGTCGCCCGAACGGGTTCCCATAATCAATCCGCTTAACGGTCCCATTCCCATGGTCGTATCAACACAAACACCACCTTTTACAGCAGCCATCGATGCCCCGTTGCCCAGGTGAATGGTTACAATTTTTGCATCAGGATTTCCTAAATACTCAATTGCTTTTTCTGAAATAAATTTGTGCGAAGTTCCGTGAAATCCATATTTACGGATACGCAATTCACTGTAGAATTTCTCAGGTAAAGCGTAGCGGAATGCTTTTTCAGGAATGCTTTGGTGAAAAGCAGTATCAAACACACCAACTTGTTTGGCATTCGGGAATACTTTTTCGGCCACTTCTACGCCAATCAGGTTAGCCGGATTATGCAATGGTGCTAATGGAAACAATTCTTTTACTTTAGCTTTTACCTCATCGGTAATCTCTACTGTTTCGGTAAAAGTTTCGCCACCATGTACCAAACGGTGACCAACAGCCTGAATTTCTGACGGCTCGCTGATAACCCCCACTTTTTTGTCGGTAAGCAATTCGGCAACACGTTTTAAACCAACGCCATGATCGGGAATCGGGAATTCCTCAACGGTCTTTTCTTCCGAACCGTTAACAAATGTTTTGTGTTTAATCAATCCCATTTCCAGACCGATCCGTTCTACAATACCACTCGACAATGGCAACTCGGTGTTCATATCAATCAACTGATATTTAATTGACGAGCTACCTGCATTAATTACTAAAATATTCATTTTAAAATATATCTGTTATAATTTTGGTAACAGGCCAACCATTCTCGTGACAGTGAGCCTGTTATCGTAAAAAGTATGAATTTACTTTTAAAATCCTTCCTGAGCCTGGATAGCTGTAATTACAACGGTATTAAAAATATCGTTGACTGTGCAACCACGGCTAAGGTCGTTAACCGGTTTGTTTAAGCCTTGTAACATCGGGCCAATTGCCAGAGCTCCGGTCTCGCGCTGTATGGCTTTGTATGTATTGTTTCCTGTGTTCAAATCGGGGAAAATAAGCACGTTGGCTCTCCCTGCCACTTGCGAATCGGGCATTTTGCTTTTTCCTACGCTCGGATCAACTGCGGCATCGTATTGTATAGGTCCTTCAATCTTCAGATCAGGACGTGCAGCAACAGCTATCTCAGTAGCACTGCGAACTTTATCAACCTCAACACCTGATCCTGATGTACCTGATGAATACGACAACAATGCCACTTTCGGATCGATACCGAACGCAATTGCCGAATCGGCCGATGTAACAGCAATCTCAGCCAGCTGCTCCGCCGTTGGACTAACGTTTACCGCGCAGTCGCCCATTACCGAAACATGGTCGTCGAGACACATAAAGAACACCGACGAAACCGTTTTAACGCCCGGTTTGGTTTTTACAAACTGAAGTGCCGGAATAATGGTGTGTGCTGTAGTATGTGCAGCACCTGAAACCATGCCGTCAGCATGGCCTTTGTAAACCATCATTGTTCCGAAATACGAAACATCGGCCATAGCATCGCGGGCCATATCTTCAGGTATATTTTTGTGTTTACGCAGTTCGTGGTAGGTTCTCCAGTAGTCTTCGTAATACTCCGATTCTACCGGATCGATGATTTTTATATTACCGTTGATTCTCACACCTATTTCGGTAGCTTTGGCAATAATTTCATCGCGTTTTCCTAAAAGAGTAATTTCAACCACCCCCTGGTCAACCAAACTTGAAGCGGCCTGCAAAATACGAGGGTCGGTACCTTCGGGCAAAACAATATGTTGCCTTTTCGATTTAGCTTTTGCAACCAGGTTATACTGGAACATATGTGGTGTTACTACATCGGTTTTAAAACTTCTGAATTTGTCGATAAGAAAGTCGGTATCCACATATTTTTCGAAGGTAGAAATACTTAAATCGATTTTACGTGGTATGCCCGGGTGCAATTTTGGTTTTACATCCGATATTTTTTTGGCTGCAATAAAAGTTACATCGTCAACCAAAATAATAGGAACAATATTTGGCAAACCTTCAATCAGTCGTACAATTTGTGGCTCGGGAGCAATACCACCGGTAACCACAATACCGGCAATGCTTGGATAATTTGCCGATGCATTGGCCTGAAGTGCCGCCAGAATAATATCGGAGCGGTCGCCCGGAGTAATAATCAGGCTATTCTCCTCTACCCTGTCGAGGTAGTTGCGCAACTGCATTGCTCCAATATCGTAGCGATCGGCCTGTTTGCACAACAGGTTTTCGCCAAACAGTACAGTACCACCCAATTCGTCGTTAATTTCTTTTATTGTAGGGCTGCCCAATTTTTTAATTTCCGGAATAATCTCAATCGAAGTTTCGGCAGGTACTACCTTGCTCAGTTCTTCGCGCATCATTTCGCAATTTCCGGGTTCAACACGGTTCATTACAACCGATTGTACCACCACATCTCTTTCGGCAAATGAGTTAATAGCCAGATCGATATTGGCAATGGCACTACCCATATTTCTATCTTTCGCCGAGCTTACCAAAATGGTAGGAATCGAAAGGTTTTTGGCAAACTCAATATTCAGATCCAACTCAAAGGTAGCGCCCTTATTGTCGAAATCCGAACCTTCAACCACAACCACATCAAATTTTTCTTTTAACTGCTTGTAGCGGTCGATTATCTGATCGATAAGACGTGCTTCCTGCCCCATGTTTTTGTACTTAACCACCTGCGACATGGTAAAACCATAAGCGTCTTTGTACTCCATATCCAGGTTGAAATACGATATCATGGTTTCGATATGATTATCGTGAACTCCCTTTGGATAATCGTTAATGATTGGCCGGAAATAACCGACCTTAGTTACTTTTGAAAGTAACACTTTTAAAACACCCAGCGTAACAAGCGATCTACCTGTATTGCTTTCGGTGTTTGTGATATAAATTCCAGTTTTCATTCGAAAATTTTAAAAACTCTCTATATTAATTATTTCCTTGTGTAACGAACACCATTGGGTTATTTGATGAATCGTTTAGGTTGCGTTGAATAGTTGGCAAAAGTATAAAAGATATCTTCTTGTCATTCAGCAACAATCTTAATTAACTGTTAACTACGCAAAATTTCACATTTCGTTGAAATTAACACCTGACAATCATCATATTGAGAAAAATTGAGAATTGGACAGTATCCGACCTGAATCAGTTATCACCGAGAGATTGTCTTCTAAACGCCGGCGAAATGATTATTTTACGATCACGAAGCTACGCTCCGCTCTTCTCTTTTACGTTTTTTCGGTTTTTGCACAATTATGCCCAAAAAAGAAGCGGACAAAACTGCAAGTAGAAATTTACGATCTTCATAAAAACATCGATCACATTAAACCTGAATTTTCGGTTTCAGCGTTAAGGGGCATAATGCTTTTATGCGCTAACATTCCGTTGTGGCATATCACCTTTATGAAAAAATATTCGGATACTAAAACTCGTAATAAACTCCGGTGTAAATACCTATCCGGTACGGACGATAATCAACATCGGGGTTCGAATTTATCGAATTAAGGTAGTAATTCAGGCGAGGCTCCAAAGCAACAGCGAAGTGTTTACCCAATGCGTAATTTAGCCCTATGCCTAGTGTTCCCGAGAAATTAAGCGTTGAAATATCGGCGGTACTTCCAATGTTTTGTACACCATAATTATTATCAAGGTAGGCATTGTTTCCAATTACAAAACCGGCATTAATTCCACCAAGCAGCTCTATGCCCACTTTCTTGTCGAGCACGCTATAACGGATATACAGCGGCACTTCTACAAACTCGAATACCTGCGAGAACTCCCCATCGGCGTACAATACATCTGCTGTTGCGTCTTTCGAGCTTTCAAGTTTAGCGGCAATATTTGCACCACGAGGTGTAGATTCCATTTCAATAACACCGGCTGTGCTATTCATCGAAATTCCACTTCCTCCACTTCCGGTTTGAACTACATTTGAAAAGCCGGGAGTCGATGCATCGTACGATGCATTAGGAGCTGCCTCATAAAGCATATCGTTGCGAGATGCAAACAGGTTAAATGAGTTATCAGCTTTTTGCCCATCTTTTGCATAATAAATACCACTCTCAACGCGCAGGCGTTTACCGGTTTTGTACTGCACCGAAATTCCTCCGCCAATATTGCTCCCGCCATTATCGCTTTCGTAAGTCATGTTTCGGGCATACGATTCGTTGTGGCTGGCCGAGTGCGAAGAATATCCGGGCGAAATCTGAGCTCCAACAATCCATCCGTGCTCCTGCTGTTTTTGTTCGTTTAAATTTTGCAGGTTGGCGGCAATAAGCATTTTATCGGCGGTAAAACTTTCCTGAATTTTAGTTTCATTTCTCTTTTTCGCTAATGAAACATTGGATTGATTTGTTGTAAATATGGCCTCAATTCGATGTAAAAAGCTGTAGTTTTCCTCCGGGCGCGCTGCAATCACCTGACGGGATTCAGACTTGTTTTGCTGAGCTGGAAGTTCAACTTCTGCCAGTATTTTATTATCAGCTATTGTTTCGTAGTTATTTTCTTCGTTACTATTTATTTCCTGTGTACCGGCCAATTGGTCAACAGCTATTTCAATGTTTTTATCTTGTGGCGAAACGGCAGGTTCCTGATTGCTTTCAGGTGTAGTTTGCTGTTGAACCATCACCGGTTCTTCAACAACGGACTTTCCGCTAAAGTACCAGCCGGCAATAAACGCCAACAGAACTACTGCCGCAGCCGATATCCAGCCAACATAAGCCATGCGGCGCTTTTTCCGCTGCCCGTCGAGTTGCGATTGAATACCATCCCAAACATGCAACGGTGGCGCAGCCGAAAAACCATCAAGTTTTTCGCGGATCGAATCGTCAATATTTAGTTTTTTACCCATCCGGCTGTGTAATTACTTGTTTTCTCAATATCTCCATAAAGTTCTTTTACCCGGCGTTTCAAAATTTCTCTGGCGCGTGCCAGGTTCGATTTTGATGTGCCCACAGTAATTTTCATCTCTTCACTAATTTCCTGGTGGTTCATTCCTTCAATTACAAAAAGGTTAAAAACCATGCGGTAACGAGGCGGCAGCTGCTGTATTTCTGCAATTAATTCTTTTGCTGAAATTCCGGCCAGAATATCGTCCGACACATTTTGCCCCTCGTAAATACTTACATCCTCCACCGGATGCAGAACATGCTGTTTCCTGAATTTCTCCAACGATACATTTACCATTATTCTCCTTATCCACCCTTCAAAAGAACCTTCGTGCCTAAAGCTGCCAATATTCTGAAATACCTTTATAAACCCTTCCTGCAGGTTATCTTCGGCTTCGGTACTATCTTTGGCATAGCGCAAACAAACCCCAAACATTTTTGGCGCAAAAAGTTGGTATAATTGCTCCTGTGCACGTTTTTTCCCCGAAGCACAACCGCTTATTATTTTTTTCAGGTCTTCCAAATTTTTTGGCAAATAACACCCAAAAGTACAGATAAAAACGAATTGGTTTCATCTTTCTTTTTGGCATCTGCTTTAACAGTCAGTTCTCTCAAGCTAAAATCACTGGTTAGATGTGTGGTTTGTTGAAAAGGTTGCGTTGGTTTGAAATTCTTTCGCGCACTCAGCAAAATTTACCAAGTTCTTCATTACAGGAAATACTTTTCCTTTCGCTGAAAGAATATTCTAAAAAGTTACGACTGACGACAAGAAGCTAAGGTTATTTTTTGACAAGATTTTTGCTTTCTTTTCATCGACTGGAAAAGAAAGAGCCCGTCAACTTGAAGACAAAAGTTTTCAAAACAATCAAACCATCACTTCTCGTCTGTCCTTAAAATCCATTGATAAAAACGGTATTTAACATTTGTTACGCAACCTTAACTTGCCTAAATGCATCTATCGGTTGTAAATTTGTTAAAACCTTTGTTATGAAATCTTCATTGTCTATCCTGTTAGTATTATTTCTGCTGTTTGCCGTTTCGTGTAACCAGGATGATATTACACTTCCAAAAACAATTACCCTCGATGAGAAATCGACGGAGTTAATTGAAGCTGAGAATGAATTTGGGTTGGAACTTTTCCAAAAAATTTATGCCGGTGAAGAAGCGGCTGATAACATTATGGTATCGCCACTGAGTGTAAGCCTGGCACTGGCCATGACCTACAACGGAGCCAACGGCGAAACCCAAAAAGCCATGGAAGAAACGCTGAAAGTGTATGGCCTTTCGCCCGACGAAATTAACGAATCGTATGCATCGCTTGTGGCAGCATTAAAATCGCTCGACCCGAAAGTTATACTCGAAATTGCCAATGCCATTTATTACCGCGAAGGTTTTCCGGTTGAGCAGGATTTTGTTTCCACTAACCAAAATTATTACGATGCAGAAGTTGAGGCGCTGAATTTTAGTTCTCCACAAGCTGTAAATATCATTAATGATTGGGTGGCCGATAAAACGCACGATAAAATCGATAAAATACTGGATAACATTAGCGGTGATCATGTAATGTTTTTACTGAATGCCATTTACTTTAAAGGAATATGGCAATCGGAATTTGACGAGGACTACACCGAAGACTTACCTTTTTACCTGGAAAACGGCTCGACGGCACAAGTACCTACCATGCAAAAAACCGAATCGCTGCCTTACTATTCAAACAATGTATTCAGGGCGGTAAAACTGGCTTATGGTGCCGGCAACTACAACATGTTTGTTTTCCTTCCACAAGAAGAAAATTCGCTTGAAGATATTGTTGATGAACTCAGTGTTGACACTTGGAAAAGCTGGATGGAAAGTTTTACCGACACGGTAAACATCGACTTAAAATTGCCACGCCTTAAATACAAATACGAAATAACGTTAAACGAAGTACTCGCCGATATGGGAATGGGAGTTGCGTTTGGTGATGGTGCCGATTTTACAGGAATTAACAAGGGTGGTGGCCTGAAAATTGATTACGTAAAACATAAAACCTTTATTGAAGTAAATGAAAAAGGAACTGAAGCTGCTGCTGTAACTGTTGTTGCCATTGGATATACGAGTGTAGGACCACAGAATATGCAGTTTAATGTAAATCGTCCGTTTTTATATGCCATTACCGAAAAAGACACGGATGCAATACTTTTTATGGGAACTGTTAAAAATCCTGAAAGCGAGGAATAGAGCGAAATAAACGCAAATTACCGGCGTTGTACATAAAATTATAAAAAGCCATGAAACAATTAGTCGCAATACTTTCTGTATTTCTTATTGTATTTACCAGTTGCCAAGACGATGAACTGATATCGTTCGACGCAAAAGGTACCGTAATGGATTATGCCGGCACGGGCGACTGTGGTTTCATTATTGAGCTGGATAACGGCAACAAGGTTCAGCCTTTGTACTACCCCGATGATTTTACGTTTTCGCAGGGACAGCGTGTGCTAATTACTTACACCGAGCTGAACAATGTTTACATAAGCTGCGATCAGGGCGTGCCTTGCGAAGTAACCTATGCCGAAGAATTATCGTGCTCGCCGTATGTTGATCTTTTTTTCGACAATTACGACAGTTTGGCTAGTGACCCCGTTCATTTGCACGAAGCCTACATGGACGGCGACTGCCTGTATTTTAAACTATCGTACAGCGGAGGTTGCCAGGATCACACCATCGATTTGGCGCGCATGCATCCGACGACGGCCAGCAGCTCAACGGTTCCTGCTTTTGAGATCAGGCACAATGCCAATGGCGATTTGTGCGAAGCCTGGTTTACCCGCGAGTTCCGTTTCGATTTGTCGGATTTAAAAGCCGAAGGAAAAACCGAATTTGTACTTACCGCCAAACTTATCGGCGACGAAGTGTACAACAAAATTTTTCAGCTAGATTAGGTATTCCACTAATTTTGCTGCTTAGTTAGTTCTCCGAAGGGTTGGTTAGTAGACCGGCCCTTTATTTTTTTTGTGACTCGGATTATACCACTTTCCCTGCTAATCTGCCCAACAAAAACGTCCCTTTATACACATCTTTTCCCTCCATATTACACCTTTCACTTATCACTATTCAAAATGCAAAATATCCAATTTAGAATAGATCAATATCCAAGTCAGCTTCGAATTGATGCATTTTACGTTATTCTACATTGGATATTCGTTATTGAATATTGATCATCTTCCTTGTTTTTCAAAATTTGTATTTGTGTATGAGGGATAGCATAAAAAACGGGGAACAAAAAGTGTCCCCCGCTTTTGCGTTATATTGCTATTGGTTTAAAAAATGCTGTATGAAATACCGGCTGCAATACTTGTCGTTGTTTTTCCGTAGGTTTCGTTGTACGTTCCAACACCAGCGTGCGAAAAAGCTACGGTATCATCCTGATAAAAGGTATTAAGTACTCCGGCATCAAAAGTCAGTTTGTCGGTAATTTTCCACATAATTCCACCGGCCAGCGTGTACGATGAATTACTAAAACTAAAATCGCTTTGGTACTCGGGTGTTACGCCATTTTTCGAACGCATTCCCCCCACACTGAACGCAAAATTATTGCTTACATTAAACTGGAGACCAAGAGCTATCTCGGTGTAGTTACTTTCAATATCGCGGTGCACCTGCGCGCCAAGAGTTGAGTAACGAATATTGTTACCGAAATGAACACCTCTATCAAAATACATATTGAATGAAAGTTGTGCTTCCAGCCAATCCAAACCACGATAACCTACACCCGCAGCCAAAATTGCAGGAATATCATTCGATGATTCAGCTCCATCAGGGAATAACCCCATATCGTCAACATCAGTTTCATTTTCCAAAGTCAACTTGGTTTTAAACTCGTATTTTACGGCAAAAGTCCAGTCATCGTTTGGCGTAATGTTAAAACCAATAATCGGGGTAAAACCCATTCCTTTTTGTTTGGTTTTTACTTCCTTATCACCCATTTGTGTAGCTGTTCCGGTAAGTGTTTGCGCAGTACCGCTTAATGTTTGGGCGGTTGACGCAAAACCCGGAGCTGCCTGTACATACGCACCATTGATTTGATTCAGGTTCATAGCATCGATCTGCTCCGATGAAAGTCCCATCAATTGCAAACCTGCCTCAATTTGTCCCTGCTGTACTGGATCCATTTGCCCGGCGCCCACCAACTGGTCCAACGTATATTCGCCGGCTGTAGGAAGAATTGGCGCCAACACATCAGGTACACCGGCTAAAGCGTTTAAGTTTCCTGCCATAGTGGCTACTTGTGAAGATGCTCCGTTTAACCAGGTTGCGGCATCCACTCCATTTAGCTGAATATTACGAATTACACCTTCGTATGTATTGGTTGACGGCACTAAACGCATTCCGCCATAGAATGAGAATTTATCGTTAACGGCATAGGATGCTCCCAACTGAATTCCCCAAAATGTTGAAGAAGCTTCCAAAGCCATTTCAAGATCGTAACTATTTACTGCCAATGCCGGATCGATTTGTCCCAACGGAGCCAATTGACCGGGAATAAGCGAAAACGGAACCTCAAGCGTTGGAATACCTGCCGGAAACTCGGCAGTTCCACCACCTCCTACCGGACCAATTCCTAACGAAAAGGCCCAGTTATTCTTTTTATAAACGGCATACACATCAGGGAAAACAGGAATTGTGGTCTCTCCTTCGTAATGTCCTGAATTTAATGTTGGAAACTGAGTATCGATATCGCGCGTTTGAAAAATAGTTTGGCTGTAGAAAGCAAAATGCCAGCCATCTTCCATTTTTACCAGTCCTGCGGGGTTGTAGAAAACAGCATCAATTTCTAACGCTGCATTTCTCGACAACATACGAATGTATTGTGCACTTTGGTTGTAGTTAGTTAATAAACCTCCGGCAAAAGCAAGTTGAAGCAGCATAGAAAATGCCACCATCAATGTCAGTTTTTTCATCTTATTATAATTATTCATTTTCAATGGTATAAGATGTAACTCCCATGGATTTATCAGATGCTTTTATGGCTAATTTGGCCATGATCGTTCCATTTATATCAGTTTTTATTAGAGAATTTTTCCCTTTGTTTAACAATAGTATTCCGAAAAATTTACGGGTACTGTAGTTGATGCCTGAGCGGCAAATTTAAAACTTATTCTTAAATACAAAAACTTCCTGATTGATTTTCAGCTTTTTATGATTTTTCAGAACAATTTCGTCACTTGTTCGAATTAATTACAAAAAAAAACCCGAAGTTAAAACCCCGGGCTCTTTTGTTTATGTGATATTCTCTTTTTTAAATATGTATCACCTCGTCGTAAGCAGCAGCTGCGGCTTCCATTACAGCTTCACTCATTGTTGGGTGCGGATGAATGGTCTTAATCAATTCGTGTCCGGTAATTTCCAGTTTCTTGGCCACTACCATTTCGGCAATCATTTCGGTAACGTTACCTCCAATCATATGCGCGCCAAGCAACTCGCCGTACTTCGCATCGAAAATCAATTTAACAAAACCATCTTTTTGTCCGGCAGCACTTGCTTTTCCACTGGCCGAGTAGGGGAATTTTCCTACTTTAATTTCGTAACCGGCTTCTTTGGCTTTGGCCTCGGTTAATCCAACCGACGAAACCTCAGGGCTGGTGTACGTACATCCCGGAATATTTCCGTAATCGATCGGTTCCGGATTCAGTCCGGCAATTTTTTCAACACAGGTAATACCTTCGGCCGATGCTACGTGAGCCAATGCGGGTCCGGCAACAATATCGCCAATAGCATAAATACCGTCAACGTTGGTTTTGTAGTATTCATCAACTTTAACACGACCATTGTCGGTTTCAACACCCAGCTCTTCCAAACCAATATTTTCGGTATTCGGAGCAATACCCACTGCCGAAAGAACAATGTCGGCCTCAACCACTTCTTCGCCTTTTTTGGTTTTAATGGTTACTTTGCACTTATCGCCCGAAGTATCCACGCTTTCAACCGACGAAGCGGTCATTACCTTCATTTTCGATTTTTTGAAATTGCGTTCCAGCTGTTTGGCAACTTCCTCATCTTCATTCGGCACCAATGTAGGCATAAATTCAACCAGCGTTACTTTGGTTCCGATGGTATGGTAAAAATAGGCAAACTCGCTACCAATAGCACCCGATCCAACAACTACCATACTTTCGGGCTGTTTGTCGAGGGTAAGGGCTTTTCGGTAACCGATAATCTTTTCACCGTCCTGTGGAAGATTTGGCAATTCCCGCGAGCGTGCTCCTGTTGCCAGAATAATGTGTTTAGCGGTGTACGACGATTTTTCGCCTTTGTCGTCGGTTACTTCAACGGTATTTTTCGCGGTTAATTTTCCCCAGCCAAAAATCGATTCCACTTTATTTTTCTTAAACAAGAACTGAATTCCCTTACTCATTCCGTTGGCAACATCGCGGCTGCGCTTCACCATTGCACCAAAATCGGGTTTCACTTCTCCTTCAATGGTTACACCATAATCGGCAGCGTGGGTAGCATACTCAAAAGCCTGTGCACTTTTCAGCAACGACTTTGTAGGAATACATCCCCAGTTTAAACAAATTCCGCCCAGGTTTTCTTTTTCAACCACGGCAACTTTTAACCCCAGCTGCGACGCGCGAATTGCGGCAACATATCCACCTGGTCCGCTACCTATTACTATTACATCGTAATTCATTATATTTTGATATTTTATAGATATTTGATTTATGTAAGTAACACCTTACCCTCAGAAAGGTTCTAACAAATTTACTTCTTTTATGATGGATTTAAAAGTGCTAACCGAATGAAAGATCGCATAAAACAAAGCAGGCAAAAGGATAGAGAAACGCTGTCTTTGCCTGCTTGTTTACCGTTACTGTTTATTAACGCAAATAAACAGCTCCGCTTATTTTAGTTTTGCATAAGTATTCAATAACTCGGTAGCTGCCACAAACGAACTCATCTGATCGGTGAGCACATAGTTTTCGAGCAATTTCAGTTTCACTTTTATGTCGGGATGATCGTAAAAGTTTCGTTTTAATTGTTCTTCAATGGTTTCGTACATCCAGTAGGTAGCTTGTTCGTTTCGCTTTCTGAAAAAATACCCGTTGTCAACCGTTTGTTTCCGGTATTTTTCAATTTGCTCCCAAATGGTATCAATCCCGGTTTTCTTGTAGGCCGAACAAGTAACTACATTGGCAGCCCATCCTGAATCTTTGGCCGGAAAAAGATGAATGGCATTTCGATATTGCACTTTGGCCATTTCGGCTTTTTCCATGTTGTTGCCATCGGCTTTGTTTATGGTAATCAGGTCGGCCATTTCCATAATTCCGCGTTTTATGCCCTGAAGTTCATCGCCCGCTCCGGCCAACATTAACAACAGGAAAAAATCGGTCATGGAGTGAACAGCGGTTTCGCTTTGCCCCACCCCAACGGTTTCAATAAAAATATTTTTATAACCGGCAGCTTCGCATAAAATAATGGTTTCGCGGGTTTTTCGGGCAACACCTCCCAACGATCCCGCCGACGGACTGGGACGAATGTACGCATGGCTATCGTTGGCCAATTCTTCCATGCGTGTTTTGTCGCCCAAAATACTTCCTTTGGTACGCTCGCTGCTCGGATCGATGGCCAGTACGGCAAGCTTTTCGCCTTTATTGGTGAGGTATTTCCCCAGTGCTTCAATAAAGGTACTTTTGCCAACACCGGGCACTCCGGTTATTCCAATTCGTACCGAATTTCCACTGTGTGGCAAACACTTTTGTATAATTTGCTGGGCCAGCTGCTGATGTTCCGCTTTTGAGCTTTCAACCAAAGTAACGGCTTTACTCAACAACGTGATATCGCCCTTTAAAATTCCGTTTACGTACTCGTCAACCGACAGTAATTTTCTCTTCTTTTTCAAAAAACGCTGAATAGAATCGTTGTTTACCATATCCGGCTTTTCAACTCCTGCATTTACAATTAATCCTTTGTACTGCGGATCATTTTCTATATGGTGATTATCCTTTTCTGACATCTGAATAATTTTTATCGCTCAAAAGTAAAGCAAAAAAGAAGGTGCTGCAAATTTCATCTGCAACACCTTCTGAAATATTGACGTTAAATAAACTTAGCCTGCATTAGGAACAACAATCTGGCTTGATATGCGCAGCGTTGATGTTGGTGTTTTCGGATCGTTGGTAATAACCGTAATTGATTTACTCTGACGGCCACGTTTTCCGCGCGAATCGAAAGTTACTTTAATTGGAGCTGTTTCGCCAGCGGCAATTACACTTTTCGATGGAGCAACAGCAGTACATCCGCATGATGAACGAACTCTTCTGATGATCAAATCAGTTTTACCATTGTTGGTTAAAGTAAAAGTATGTTCCTTTTTATCGCCCTGCTTCATGTCGCCAAAATCGAATGATGTTTCGTTGAAATCGGCCACAGGAGCGTTTGCCAGTTCTTCTGCTGAAAGGTGCGAGAAATCTTCTTCGATGGTAGCACTTACACCCACTGAGTTTTTGTAGTCGTTACTTCCGTTTAACGACAAGTAAATTCGGTGTGATGCAAATCCATAAGTGTCGGCAGCATCCGAATCGTATGTTACAATTAAATTACCGGTTCCGTTTGCCGGAATTGTTGCCGGTTCCACCTTTGCAGTAAGGTGTTTTGGCACGGTACGAAAACCAACTTCAACCGGTTTATCCGTATCGTTAACCAGTTCCAGTTCTTTGGTTGCTTTTTCGCCCTTCTTAATTTTTGCAAACGACACATAGTTCGATTTTACCCGAAGATCTCCAATTTTTCTTGGATATTTCTCTGCCAGTGTTTTTTCGCGTGGTTCAACTTTCCCGTTAATTCTTAAAATCGCCGTACGGTTCTCGGCATTTGAGCTAACAGTTACCGATTTATTGAATGACCCCGGACGGTTTTTAGGATTATAACTTACATCGATACTTCCGCTTTCGCCCGGAGCTACCGGTTCACGCGTCCATTTTGGAGTTGTACAGCCACACGATGCACGAACATTTGACAGTACCAATGGTGCATCTCCTTTGTTTGTAAATTTAAAAGTTGTTGTTTGTAAACCGTCTGATTCTTTAAACGAACCAAAATCGTGCACTTCGCTGTCAAAAACAATTTTTGGTTGCCCCTGGCCCATTGCTGTGTTAACGGCAATCACCAGTGCAAAAACAGCTAATAATTGTAGAATGCGTTTCATAATTTATTCATTAAATTTGTGTTTTTCCGAAATGTATAAAACAAATGTATTGATGCTTGACTAGTTTCGCTGTTAATTGAATTCAATATTTTGTTAACGAGTTGTTAACCCGGGCAGGCAAATAAAAAAATATATAGTTTAGCTTCGAACAAAAGTATATGAAAGGAAAAACACTAAAATACATTATAATGCTGGCAACTGTATCGATAGTTGGCATTTTTTTAGTGCAGTTTGCTTTTATACGCAGTTCCTATAATCTTTCAGAAACGCAATTTCAGGAAAGCGCAAGTGTGGCTTTAAAAGAAGTTGCCTGGCAAGTGATGCTGGCTACCGGAACCACTGAAATTTTCGATAGTATTACACCGGTTAAAGTAATTTCGAACAACACGTATTTGGTGAATGTTGGCGTGGCAATCGATAAAGAACTTTTAAAACAAAACCTTACTACCCAGCTAAAAAGACACGATATTTATTACGATTACGAATTTTCGATATACAGCCCCGTTCAGGAACAAATGGACGAAACTACCTTGGTGCGTATCGACGAAAATGAAGAGCCATCGGATTTTGATTTTCCGTTAAACGAGGACTATACCAATTATTTTGGCATTCATTTTCCCGACCGGTCGCCTTACTTTTTAAACCAGCTCTCCATTTGGTATTTCCTAACCGCGCTGTTAATGCTGGTCATTTTTTTCTTTGGCTACACGCTTTGGGTAATCATTCGGCAAAGGCAATTATCCGAAATTCAGAAAAACTTTATCAACAACCTTACCCACGAATTAAAAACACCCATTTCGTCGATAGCACTGGCAGCAAACGTTATTAACGACGAAAAGATTTTGAAATCGCCCAAACGATTGTTTGATTACACACATATTATACAGGAACAAACTACACGGCTCTCGAAAAATGTTGAAAAAGTGCTTAACTTAGCGTCGATCGAGAAAAGCCGGATATTACTTAACCTGGAGAAAGTAAATCTCAGTGAGTTTTTACACGAAGCCAGCGATCGTTTCAGGGAATCGAAAGCCGGTCAGAACGCGAAAGTTGAAATAAAAACAAAAACCGGAGATTGCACCATACTTGCCGATCGTTTTCATTTTGCCAACCTGGTTTCGAATATTCTTGAAAATGCAGCAAAATATTGCGATAAAACGCCGGTGATCGATATTGAACTTCTGCAAAAACAGAATAGTTACGAGCTTAATTTTATCGACAACGGTATAGGAATTCCGCGCGAATACCGGAAGCGGATTTTTAAAAAATTCTACCGAATTCCTACCGGAAACGTGCACAACGTAAAAGGTTTCGGGCTTGGACTCGACTATGTGTACAAAATTGTTAAAGCACACAATTGGAAAATAAAAGTGAACGAAAACCCAAAAGGGGGAAGTATTTTTAGCCTAATCATTCCAAAATAAACTATGAGCAGCAATCTATTTCGAATATTATTGGTTGAAGACGACGAAGCACTTCGCTTTATTGTAAAAGATAATTTAACGGAACATGGCTACGATGTTGAGGTAGCTGCCGACGGCGAAATT
Organism: Draconibacterium orientale; assembly: GCF_900111425.1. Taxonomy (NCBI): domain Bacteria; kingdom Pseudomonadati; phylum Bacteroidota; class Bacteroidia; order Marinilabiliales; family Prolixibacteraceae; genus Draconibacterium; species Draconibacterium orientale. Next base: position 99,873 of record NZ_FOHT01000004.1, read on the forward strand.
GCACTTGAACTTTTTGAGCAAAACAGCTTCGACCTGATTGTTCTTGATGTTATGCTCCCAAAAATTGATGGTTTTAAGGTGGCCGAAACCATACGAAAAACCAACGACCAGGTACCGATTATATTTTTAACGGCCCGCAGCATGACCGAAGATAAAATTACCGGACTTACCATTGGCGGCGACGATTACATACCCAAACCGTTTAGCATGGAAGAGCTGCTTCTAAAAATCAGGATATTTTTAAAACGAAGCCAATCGCAACCTGTCGACAGTGAATCGTCGGGCGTTTTAAAAATCGGGCAGTTCGATTTTCATTTCGACGATCTCTCGTTAACTCTAAATGGAGAAGCCCGGAATCTCACGCTGAAAGAAGCTGAACTGATCCGCTACTTTGCCCGAAATGCCAACAAAGTGCTTAGCCGTAACGAAATTCTGGAGAATGTTTGGGGCTCCGACGACTATTTTTTGGGCCGCAGCCTCGATGTTTTTATCTCGCGCCTGCGGAAATATTTTAAGGCCGATGCTTCGGTAAAAATCATCAACCTGCATGGTATTGGATTCCGCTTCTCGGTTAAAAAGGAAAAATAGGAAAATGGCAAACGGCTGAACAAAGCGCCACAACTGCATTTAAAAGCTTTCAGAACAAATTTATTGTAAAAGAATACCGGGCGCTAAAAAAAATGCTTTTCTTTGCGCTGATAAAACACTGATTAATAGAAATAAACACACAAGGTGTATTTTTGCAGAAAAAAGTGTTTAACCTTTTGGAAGAATTAAAAAAAGCACTATTTTTGCAGTCCGAAAATTCTGAATAGAAACAAGTAAAACTTTATAGAAATGAAACGTACATTTCAACCATCGAATAGAAAAAGAAAGAACAAGCACGGCTTCAGAGAAAGAATGTCGACTGCAAACGGCCGTAAAGTATTAAAAGCCCGTAGAGCAAAAGGTAGAAAAAAACTTAGCGTCTCAGACGAGCCAAGACATAAAAGATAATTCATTTTATCTTGTTACATTTTTGCGGGAAGGTAAAGAATTCAGTTCTTTACCTTTTCGTGTTTATGCGTGTTTGCAAAGTGGTTTCTCCGAACCCATCCTCCAAAATCATTTTATTCAATATTTGAAATTTGTTTATCGTCGAAATCCTTTCATCATACTTTTTTTGACTTATTTTTGTTCTCTTAAATAAGTACTGTACAAAAAAAATGAGTTTAGGAAAATTTATCACCAGTCGTGCTTTTGTAAGGCACCTGCTAATTGCCATTGGGCTTGTGGCGCTTCTCTTTTTTATCACCTTTAAAGGATTGCAACGATACACCCAACATGGCGTTTCTTATCCGGTTCCGGCATTAACAGGACTAAGTTTGGATGAAGCCACTGCCAGCGCCGAAGCCAATATGCTGCGCGTGGAAGTAATCGATTCGGTTTACAACAAAAATTTCGAGCCGGGCACTGTGGTCGATCAATTGCCGCTGGCCAATTCGCGCGTAAAAGAAAATCGTGTGATTCGCATTACCATAAACTCAAACGAGCCCGAAAAAGTTGTTCTGCCGCGCTTAACCGATATCTCGTTCCGCCAGGCACAGGTACTTATTGAAAGTGCCGGATTACAGGTGGGAAATATTTCTTATCAGCCATCGGAATACAACGACCTTGTATTAAAATCGCTGCAGGATTCGGTGGAGATTTTCGAAGGCAACAAAATCATTAAAGGCTCAGAGGTTGATCTGGTTGTGGGTCGCAGCCAGGGAAATATGCAAACAACTTTACCCAACCTCACCGGTTTTTCGTTGGAAGAAGCGAAATCGACCATTACCGACGCCATGTTGAATATGGGCGCTGTTATTTACGACGAAACTGCTGAAACTGCCAAAGACTCGGCCAGTGCAAGAATATGGAAACAACAACCAAATCCACAATTTACCAAACAGGTAAACCTGGGATCATCAGTTGATATCTGGTTAACCACCGACACTACAATTATTAATCAGGCTTACGAAAGAAATTTTTAATTCATGGAAGATTACAATCAGGAAAACGAAGAGCTGGAAGAGAACGGTTTATATGAACATTACCGTTTATCTGTCGATCCGGGGCAATCTCCCCTGCGCATCGATAAATTTCTTTCGAACAGGATCGACAATGCCTCGCGAAGCCGCATACAGGCTGCTGCCGACGCCGGAAATATTCTGGTGAACGGGAAACCCGTAAAACCCAACTACAAAATAAAACCCAACGAGGAAATATTGATCGTAATGGATTTTCCGAGGCGCGAGCTCAAGATTATCCCCGAAGATATTCCGCTGGATATTGTTTACGAAGACGATCAGCTGATCGTGATAAATAAACCACCGGGCCTTGTGGTACATCCCGGACATGGCAACTACACCGGAACGTTGGTGAATGCATTGGCCTGGTATTTTCGCGACCTTCCGTTGTTTAACAGCGAAGATCCGCGTCCGGGGCTGGTTCACCGGATCGATAAAGACACGTCGGGATTGCTGGTGGTTGCCAAAACCGAACTGGCAAAAAACAAACTGGCGCTACAGTTCTTCGAGAAAACCACCGAGCGTCGCTACCATGCATTGGTTTGGGGAAGCGTAAAAGAAGACGAAGGCACAATAACCGGGCACATTGGCCGCAGCCTGAAAAACAGGCAGGTTTTTACCGTATTTCCTGAAGGCGATTACGGAAAACATGCCGTTACCCATTACAAAGTATTGCGCCGAATTGGCTATGTTACGCTGGTTGAATGCCGCCTTGAAACCGGGCGCACACACCAGATTAGGGTGCACATGAAACACATAAACCACACGCTGTTTAACGACAGCAATTATGGTGGCGACCAGATTTTGCGCGGTACTACTTTCAGTAAATACCGCCAGTTTGTACAAAACTGTTTTAAAGTGCTGCCCCGCCAGGCGCTGCATGCCAAAACACTCGGGTTTATTCATCCAACAACAGGAGAAAAGATGTTATTCAATTCGGAATTGCCTGAAGACATGGCCACGGCAATTGATAAATGGGAAAATTATATAGCAAACAGAAATGAGTAAGAACAACAAGCCCCATATAGCGGTAATTGCCGGAGGCGATTCATCGGAATTTGTGGTGTCGGTAAAAAGCGGAGCAAACGTTTTAAAGGCTGTGGATACTGAAAAATTCACCCCGTGGCTGGTGCAAATGCAGGGGCTAAACTGGGAAGTTTTTCAAAACGAGCAGAAAATTGCCGACATCGACAAATCGGATTTTAGTTTTACCATAAACAACGACAAGATAAAATTCGATTTTGCCTACATCACCATTCACGGAACACCCGGCGAAGACGGGATTTTACAAGCTTATTTCGAATTGCTGAAAGTTCCCTACTCTACCTGCAGCGTTCACTCGTCGTCGCTTACTTTTAACAAGTGGTTTTGCAACAACTACCTGCGCTCGCACGGCATTAAAATGGCCGTCTCGAAAAAGTTCAAAAAAGGCGAAGCAGTTGATGCCGAAGCGATTGTTGAAGATCTGGGATTACCCATTTTCGTGAAACCAAATGCCGGAGGTTCAAGCTTTGGAATTACCAAAGTAAAAGAAACCGGCGCTGTTATAGCCGCCATTGAAAAGGCCTGGGAGGAAAGCGACGAGGCATTGGTAGAACAATTTATCGACGGGCACGAGTTTACCTGCGGCGCCGTTCGATTGAAAGAAGAAAAAGTGGTTTTCCCGGTTACCGAAGTAATTCCGCAAAATGAATTTTTCGATTTCGAAGCAAAATACACGCCGGGAGCTGCACAGGAAATTACGCCGGCAAGGTTGCCCGAACCGCTTTTCAAAAAATGCCAGGAACTGACTTCAAAGATTTACGACTTATGCGAATGTTCCGGAATCGTTCGAATCGACTTTATTTTGCAAGGAGAAGAGTTCTATTTCCTGGAAGTAAACACCACGCCCGGAATGACTGCCACCAGCTTTATTCCGCAGCAAATTAGCGCAATGGGAAGCACACTAAAAAGCATTATTACCCAAATAATTGAAGAAAAATTAGGCTAGAAAACTATCAACAATTGTGAATAGCGCGAGTTGATAAGAGAGAGCAGAATTTCTTGTAACAGGCAAGGTAAATTTCTATTTTTGATAGCCGCTAACAAAGAAGGTAGCGGTAAATTTTTATGCACACAGAAACAACATGGCACAACGAAAAAGAACCAATCAACAACAAAGCACAGTAGAACAAATTAACGCTCAATACGGACAATTGCCGCCTCAGGCAGTTGACGTTGAGGAAGCTGTGCTTGGGGCGCTAATGCTTGAGCGCGACGCGTATGTTACGGTTGCCGACACGATTGATTCAAACAGTTTTTACAAAGAGGAACACCGCAAAATATTCGACGCGATAAAGACCCTTTCGGGAAAGGAAAAGCCAGTCGATTTGCTGATGGTAACCCAGGAATTGAAAGACCGCAACCAGCTCGACGAGGTTGGCGGACCGGGTTACATTACCCAGCTTACCCGCCGTGTGGCGTCGGCGGCGCACATCGAATTTCATGCGCGTATTATTGCCCAAAAATTTATGCAGCGCGAGTTAATTCGTGTTTCTTCCGAAATTCAAACAAAAGCTTACGACGATACCATCGACGTTGACGACCTGATCGACTTTTCAGAATCGGCATTATTCCAGGTATCCGAAGGAAATATTAAGAAAGAGACTGTACCTATTAAACCCATCCTGAACCAGGCGGTGCTGCAAATTGAAGCTGCACGTAGCAAGCCTGACGGCTTAAGTGGTGTGCCATCGGGATTTACTGCGGTTGACCGGATTACTTCGGGTTGGGAACGCTCGGCACTGGTTATTCTTGCTGCACGTCCGGCAATGGGTAAAACAGCATTCGTACTGTCGATGGCCCGAAACATGGCTGTTGATCACCGTCAGGCAGTGGCTGTTTTCTCACTCGAAATGTCGTCGTTGCAGTTGGTTAACCGTTTGATTTCCGCTGAATCGGAATTGGGTGGTGAAAAAATTAAAACCGGGAAACTGGAAGATTACGAATGGGCACAGCTGAACCAGCGAATTAAAACGCTTGATGAAGCGCCTATTTTTATCGACGATACGCCTGCCCTTTCAATTTTTGAGTTCAGGGCCAAATGCCGCCGTTTGAAGATGCAGCACAACATCGATATTATCATTGTCGATTACCTGCAGCTGATGACCGCCGGAACCGATACCCGCGGAAGTCGTGAACAGGAAGTAAGTATGATCTCGCGATCGCTGAAAGCCATTGCCAAGGAGCTGGATGTGCCAATTATTGCACTGTCGCAGTTGAGCCGTGCCGTTGAATCGCGCGAAGGCAAACGTCCGCAGCTGTCCGACCTTCGTGAATCGGGAGCGATTGAGCAGGATGCCGATATCGTGTGTTTTATCCACCGTCCGGAGTATTTTGGTATTACCGAAGACGAATCGGGGAACTCGCTGCTGGGAATTGCTGAACTCATCATTGCCAAACACCGTAACGGTGCCACGGCCGATGTTCCACTGCGCTTCCAGAAAGAAATGGCACGCTTCTCCGATCTCGATCCGCAATTCGACTCGGGAGATTTCAGGCAGGAGGTTCAAACTTTTGGCTCATCGATGAATGAAGACGACGACAACCTGGCGGCCGGAATGTCGTCAAACAGCGGATTCGACAGCCATCATTCATCAACCAGCGATGCACCGTTTTAGGAAAGATGAAGGATGAAGGATAAATATTGAATGATGATTGAAGATTAACGATTGTAGATTTGAGATTTAGAATACGCGTACCCGATGAAATCACTTCTGAAAATCATAGTTCGTTAATCAGCATTCGAAAATCAAGTTGAAGGATGAAGGATATATATTGAATGATGATTGAAGATTAACGATTGAAGATTTGAGATTTACAATACTCGTAACCGATGAAACCTCTTCTGAAATCAAAAATTGTTAATCAGCATTCGAAAATCAAGTTGAAGGATGAATATTGAATGATGATTGAAGATTGCAGATTTGAGATTTGAGATTTAGAATACGCGTACCCGATGAAATTACTTCTGAAATCGAAAATCGTTAATCAGCATTCGCAAATCAACTTGAACCAATTGCCTGTTTTGCTGTACTAATACAAAAACAACATGCGCATACTCATAAAAATATTCCTGTTGCCGGTAATGCTTTTTATGGCATTGCAAGCCGGAGCCGTTTCGCTGCTCATTCCCATGGATGACGTGCAAAAGGATCACCTGAAATCGTACGGCATTGCCTATTGGGTGCTGGAGCAGGACATTGAGGTTAAATGGCTGCTTAACTACCGCGGAGGAAGTTTTTTAATGGAGCACTACCCCGAAATTGAAAATGAGTGTGTGATTCGGGGTGTAAGTTTCGAGCTGATAAGTGATGCACAGGCGACGGGAATTTTAAACGAAATTGCCCAGCCCGATGCAAACCAGGATGCCGTGGCCATGAACAAAGCACCGAAAATTGCAGTGTATTCGCCGCCCAACAAACAGCCCTGGGACGATGCCGTAACCCTGGTGCTAACCTACGCCGAAATTAATTACGATATTATTTACGACGAAGAAATACTGAACGGCAACCTAAAAGATTACGACTGGCTGCACCTGCATCACGAAGATTTTACCGGGCAGTTTGGCAAATTCTGGCGTTCGTACCAGCACATGCCGTGGTACCAGGAGGAAGTGAACATTAACAAACAGCTGGCACAAAAACTGGGTTTTCTGAAGGTGTCGGAAATGAAATCGTTTGTTACCCGCGAGATACAGCAATACGTTCAAAACGGAGGTTTTCTGTTTGCCATGTGCGCAGCTACCGATACGTACGATATTTCGCTGGCTGCGGTGGGTGTTGATATTTGCGAAAATATGTTCGACGGCGACCCGATGGAAGCCAACGTTGATGAGAAACTTGATTTCCACAACACCTTTGCCTTCGAGAATTTTACGCTGGAGAAAAGCCCGTATGTGTACGAGTTTTCGAATATCGATGCTACCGACCACCGCCATGTTGCCCGCGAAAACGATTACTTTACCCTGTTTGATTTTTCGGCCAAGTGGGACCCTATCCCCACCATGCTTTGCCAAAACCACCGCAACCTGATTAAAGGTTTTATGGGGCAAACAACAGCTTACCGCAAAGAGGTGCTGAAATCGAACGTGCTGGTGCTGGGCGAAAACAAACCGGCCAACGAGGCACGCTACATCCACGGAGAAAAAGGCAAAGGATTCTGGACCTTCTATGGCGGCCACGATCCGGAAGATTACCGCCACCTGATTGGCGACCCGCCAACCGACCTGAGCCTTCATCCCAACTCACCGGGTTACCGGCTTATTCTGAATAACGTGCTGTTTCCTGCGGCTAAAAAGAAGAAAAGGAAAACCTAAGCCGTTGGATGTTTTAAACCTTGAATTTAGTCTTTTACAGAACATAAGCTATATGCAATGCTGTAGCTATTACCCTTTTTTACATTAGTGCGTAACTTATGTTTTCCATCTGGTTTTTCTCCATGCTTTTTGTTCTTCCTTTGTGAAGAATGTCCAAGCTACAATCCGACTGGTTTTATTCCCGGTTCCCATGGGAATCGTTTTAATCTGACTAGCCTCAATTGCATTTAATGAATTATAAATTCCTTTTAGATTAGACTGTTTAGATACTAAAGTTGAAAACCAAAAACAGTTTTTAGAGAACTTTTTACTTTCCATAACCATTTTATGAATAAACTTAGATTCTCCACCATCACATATAAGTTCATTGCTAATTCCCGCAAAATTAAGTGTTGGGGCTTTTTCCTTTTTCCCTGAGAGGTTCTTGATTTTTCTTCGTGTTCCTTTCTGTGCATCTTCGAAAGAAGAATGAAAAGGAGGATTACATATCGAGCAATCGATTTTATCTTCACTACCTACTATTCCAATAAAAACATTTTTCCTGCTTTTTTGTAATCTACACTCAATCTTACCATTAAGCGAGGGATTAGAATTTACAATATTAATAGCTGATTTTATTGATTTAGGATCAATGTCAGACCCAATAAATTTCCAATTATATTCTGTAACTCCAATTAAAGGGTAAATACAACTAGCTCCTACTCCAACATCAAAGCAAGTAATTTTATCACCAAATGGTATTGTGCCAAAATTATTTTCAGCTAATAAATCCGCAATGTGGTGAATGTAATCTGCTCTGCCTGGAACCGGAGGACATAAATTCTCATCCGGGAAATCCCAGTTTTTAATACCGTAATAATAATTTAGTATTGCTTTGTTTAGAGCTTTTACTGCAACAGGATTTGAATAATCGATTGAATCATCGCCATATTTATTAGACCTTACATAATTTACTAATTCAGGATTGGATGTTATTAATGCATTTAAATCATATCTTTTCCTGTTTTTGTTTCGAGGATGTAACCTTGTTTTTTCTTCTTGTCTTTTTTCTGCTGACATGATTTATTATGGGTTTTTATATTCTATTTAAAATCCTAATTATGTAGAACATTTATGTTCGTAACTATGAAACTTACATTCTAATATACCACAAATCTGTACATGGCTAAAATAATTCATTTTGCTCGCCATCCTTTGATGGATTTGCAGTTTGTTATTTTAGAGATTCGGGATCAATGTATTTGGTAATTTTGGTTTTCTGGTTGCTTAAAAGTAATAAATACTAATTAATAGTATAAACCCCTTGTTACTAAATGTTACCAACTATTAATGAGCTGCCCCGTTGCATGCGAACGAGGTATCTCAATCCCAAATGAAGTTACTTATCCAATCAACGATAAAATTGTGGCCTACCTGCGTGCCATGGAAATTGTTGATGTAGAAACCCAGGGCACTTATGCCGGCACCTTAGCCTTCGTTATAGCCGAAAAAACAATGAAGCGGTTAAAAAGCGACGCAGAAAAAATGTAGTAGTAACAGAATAAAGTAAACTTCTGGGGTAAACAAAAATTAAAAGGGGACGTTGCCTGGTGCGCGTCTCCCTTTTTTGCGGCTATTTTCTGCTTCAGCGTAATTTTATATCTTTAAAGAGAACAATAAACAACAAGAAATGAAGAAATTATCAGTAACACTTTTACTTGTAATCGTTTGTATTGCGTTCGCGCAGGCCCAATACCTGAATTACGAGATTATAGAAAAAATGGATTATCTGAGAACCAACCAGATGACCACCAATAAACCAAGCCCTACAATTGCCCAGTATAAAATTGAAGGCTCGCCCTACCTCGACGATGCTTTTGTTAACGGCACTATTTACACCACTGCCAAAACCCAGGTGCCTGACGTTCCGCTTCGCTACAACATTTACAACGACAACCTTGAGTTTAAAACAAGCGATGGCACTATTCTGGAGCTGGCCCACCCCGAAACAGTTGAGCGGGCAAAACTGGGCGAAACCGAAATGATTTTTACCAATTACCTTACCACTACAAACAGTACCAGGAAGGGATTTTTTAAACTATTGGCAGAAGGCGATCTTACCCTATTGGCCAAACCTGATATTTTTTACCAGGAAGCCAAAGAAGAAGCCGCCTACAAAGAAGCACAGCCGCCGAAGTTTATTCCGAAACCCGACGAATACTACATGCAAAAGCCAGGAGCGCCGGCCATTAAGATCAGAAAAAGTAAAGATATGGATGAACTGATCGATCAGCACCAAAAAGAGATTGATGTTTATATCAAGAAAAACAAGATAAAATTTAAAAATGCCGAAGACCTGACACAACTTGTTGAGTATTATAACTCGTTGTAAGCCTATAACCTATTCAGCAGTTGACGTAAAGTAACCTGTTGAATAGCTTGTACGCAAAAAAATTGTCGCCCCAATTAATTTCATCGCGCTTAACGACCGATGCTGTAAAGTATCGGGGCTTTGCCCCTATTGATTTCACCGGACTGAAAGTTCGATACGTAATAGCGTAGTCAGCGAGAACTACGAATTAATCAGTCAATCGGTGTAACTAATTACAACATCAAACATTCATGATTCCCGGAAATCACCAACAATATGATGAAAGGACATCAATATTGTTTCACGCAAAGAAAAGAAGAAGCGCAAAATTCGCAAAGATATAGAATCTGTTTTGCGTGCTTTGCGAAAACTTAGTGATCTACTCTGCGTGAACTTTTTTGTTTTTACCAAAGTGACTTTTAAAAAAAAGAGCCACGGCATATTGCCGCAGCTCTCTGTATTTTATAATCTGACGTTCGATTAAACGTGATCTATTGAACACCGGTACGGGTATCCCACCACATTTGTTTTCCCCAGAAGTCGTCTGTTACTTCAGCAGCAAAAGAACTTGAGTTACCACCGTTCAATGTAAGCTCATTGTTCGGATAAGGGTAACGGAAAGGAGGTGTGTTATGACCTGTATAAGGAGAACCAGGAGCCACATAGTGTGTTGTTGGCACACCGGTTCTGCGGTACAACGACCAGGCTTCCATACCTTGTTTGAACAGGGCAATCCACTCTTGCCAGTAAATTTGCTCCAATGTTCCGTCGTAAGCAGCATCAGCAGCTAAATAAGCAGTGATATCGGCAGCTTCTACACCATTCTCTTCACAAGATGCGGTAACAGCAGCTTCGTATGCCTCTTCAGCACTCATACCAACATTGTATCCTTTTTGGGCAGCTTCAGCAACATGGAACATTACTTCGGCATAACGCATGAATGGAGAGAATCCGGCAGCGTCGTCTCTGTAAATAGCACCAATACGCGAAATAGTTGGTAAAGCAGGTTGTGCAGTAGCACCAATAGTAAATCCGCGGAATTCGCCATCCTCAGTTGCAGGTTTTGCAATAATCGATAATCTTGGGTCATTTAGATCCTTTAAAGCATCAATTAGAACATCAGCAACACCATGGTCATCACGACCTGTTCCATCTTCGTACCAAGTCTCCTGGTATGGAGTACTTCCAGGGTACCAGAAGAAAGCGTTATCATCGTTGCTATCCATAATTGGGTTAGCCGAAAGATTTCCCATAATGGTTTCGATGGTCGATTTTCCTAGTGGATCAACCTCTGAAATACGCATTGCCATACGCAAACGTAAAGAGTTACAGAATTTTTGCCATTTTTCAGTATCACCATCAAAAAGAACATCACCGTCGCCCAGGTTATCATTCGACCCTGAGTTAAGCAAAGTATTGGCTTCTTCAAGCGAAGCTAACATGGCAGGATAAATCTCTTCCTGAGTGTCATACGATGGAAGTAATACGCCATCCCCCAACTTAATTGACTCAAAATAGGGTATATCTCTCCATGTATCAGTCATAATCTGGAAGATCATTGCTTCCAAAATTTTAGCTACCGCCAACATATTGTCGGCACCGTCAGCTTCTGCTTTTTTACGGATTTCGTACAGGTTATTTAATTGAATATAACCATAGTACCATTTGTTTTCTACAGTACCCGGACGGAAAACGTAACGAGCTTCGTCGATGTACTGAATTTTTGCGATGTGGCCTCCGTAAGTAGAAGGCTCGTTCATATTGTTCCACGAATCGTAAAAAGTATCGGTATGGTAACGCAGCACCCAGGCCAGTACGTTTGTTGCCGGTGCGTCTTTGGCGCGGTCCGGGTCGGTGTTAATCTCCTCGAAATCATCGGTACATCCCACTACTAGGAAGGCCATGAGAAAACTAACTGCAAGTAATTTTCCTATTATATTTTTCATATCTATCATTTTTATTTTATCAATTGAATTTAGAACATCGCCCGAATACTTCCCTTTTCCTAAAAGGTTACGTATTATAACATGTGTTCTCATCTCTTGTTATGGTTTTAGAATTTCAAATTCAATTTAACACCAAAACTTCTTGATGAAGGAAGAGAAGTTGACTCAAGACCAACACCACCGTTACCTGAACCTGTTATGTTTTCAGGATCGATTTTTGCCATGTTTGAATCGTGCAACCACAGAATTGCCAGGTTGTTTCCAACCAACGATACCGAACCTCCTTTAATGAAGTTTCCACTACCAAAAAGCCCTTTAGGGAAATTGTAGGTAATATGTGCTTCGCGCAATTTACCATACGAACCATCGTAAACAGATAACTCGCGGTTACTATAGTACGACTCGAAGAAACTTTGAGCTGAAGTAGTAATATCGTTAGGCGAACCATCTTCTTTTACGAAAGTTTTATCGGTAAAGAAGTTTTGGCCAAGAACGATACCGTTTTCACGAACATCGCCTGTAGCAGTAAAACCAAGCTGACCACCATAAGCACCAAACATATTCGATACACTAAATATATCACCACCTTTACGCACTTCGATTAAGAAACCGGCGCTCCAGTTTTTGTATGAGAATTCGTTGCTGATACCGCCCATCCAGTCAGGGTTAACAGCACCTAATTTTTTAGGACCTTCTATTTTTGGTCTTCCGTTGCTACCAACGATAATAGCACCTTTATTTGCTCCTTCTTCAACGCGAACCATACCGTTTCCGTAAATTACACCCCACTCATCACCCGGGCGTGCTTCAACAGTAGTTCCCCACTGGCTACCAATCTGGTACGACTCAAGTTCCTGACCTGTATTAGGGTCGGTATAAAGCTCAATAATTTCTGATTTATCTCTTGCCCAGTTCAGCGTTACATCCCAGTTCAAACCATTACGTTTCTTCAGGATGCTTCCTGTTAACTGTACTTCAATACCTTTGTTGTTTATCTCACCGGCATTAACCAATGTTGCGTTATAACCGGTAGCTTTTGAGATTGAAACACTCATAATCTGGTCGGTAGTTGTTTTATCGTAGTACGCTAAATCAACACCCAAACGGTTATTAAAGAAGTTCGCTTCAAGACCAACCTCTGTAGTTTGAATATTTTCCGGCTTCAAACTAAGTGGAGGATATGTAGTTGCCTGAGAATACTGAGTTACACCATAAATAGTGCTTGAACTTGCAGTGAAATAAGGATCAGTTCTGTATGCACCTGTTGCTGCACCAACCTTAGACCAACCGCCGCGAAGTTTCAGGTACGAGATAGTGTTTGATTCAATATCAAATGCTTCAAGTGGCAAGAAACTCATACTTACTGCAGGGTAAAAGAAAGGATCCTCAATAGTTGAACTCCAGTCGTTACGTACACTTACATCTACATAAATAAAATTATCATAACCTAATGAAGCATTACCATACACACTGTTTGTGCGAACCCATGAGTGATCCATCCCAGTAGAAGGGCTACCACTAACATTCGAAACAGTAAACAAGTTTGGTACAGTTAACTGAGATGCTCCAAGAGCAGAACTTTCGTACTGCATATCGCGGTAGTTAGCACCTGCAAGTGCACTCAGGTCAAAATCACCAAAATTTATCTGATAAGAAGCGATAATGTCTGCATTTATTTCAGAACGGCTGATTTTGTCTTGATTAAAACTACCACCGTGGAATTCAGCATTTGATGCGCTCAAAATGGTTTCGTTTGAACCAGAATAAGTGACACGCATCATTCGCTGGCTGTAGTAATCCATACCTAAACGACCTTCGATAGTTAAACCGGTAACCGGTTTTACAAAAATAGATGCTTTACCAAATACCCTGTCTTTTTGCAATTCGTTGGTGTTGTTATTCAAACTCCAGTAAGGGTTGTTGTGGTAATTACTGTTCCAGTTGTATGGGAAACCATTGTCCATTTTGGTTTGCCAGTTTTCTTTCAGGTCAACCATATCGGCCTGACGACCGAACCACTGACCAATTGATTGCAACGGGTTACTTGCGTTGTACTCTGTTTGTACCAGGTTATCACTTTCGGTACGTGCATAGTTAATTGTGGTGTTAAACTCTACGTATTTATTCAAAGTTACTTTTGAATTAACACCGGCATTGTAACGTGTTAAACCAGTATTAGGCAATGTACCGGCCTGATCCATATAACCTAATGAAAAACGAGTACTTGAATTATCGCCTACCGAAGTAATTCCGATATTATGACTGGTTGTATGTCCAACAACGTATAAGTCTCTAATATTATCAGGACGAGAGATCCATGGAGTTGCAGTTCTGTTTCCACTACCGTCAACAGGGCTGTTGTATTGCGGAATATTTAAACCAATATCCAAACGTGGTCCCCAACTTTCGTCAACACCATCGTTTACACCATTACCAATACCATCGTAATACGAGAAACCCATACCCGGATCGAAACCTCCTGTTGCAAATTCCTGGTACGACATTTCAGGAGCATAGTACTGATGCCAAAATTCACTACCTAAGTAACCTTGTCCGTATTTGTTCTGGAATTCCTGGATACGTGATACCTGGTCGAAATTATAATTACCATCGTAGGTAACAGAAACACCTTTTGCGGCGCCTTTACCCGATTTTGTTGTAATAAGGATAACACCGTGTCCTGCACGCATACCATAAAGTGCAGCCGCAGCACCACCTTTTAGTACCGAGATATTTTCGATATCCTGTGGGTTAATATCATTCAAACCACTACCAAAGTCAACGTCGCCGGCAGTATGGTTTGAGTTTGAAATTGGAATACCATCCACAACAATAAGTGGTTGGTTATCGCCAAACGAGCTGTTACCACGAATAACAATACGTGAAGAAGCTCCAACCTGACCACCGGTTTGGTTAATCTGTACACCGGCAACTTTACCCGAAAGAGAGTTCATAACGTTAGGTGATGCTGCTTTTGTTAAAGCGTCGCTTTGTACACTTTGCGCACCATAACCCAGTGACTTTTTCTCTCTTGAAATACCAAGAGCTGTTACAACTACCTCGTCAACACCAATGGTCTGAGGTTGTAAAGTAACATCAACCGTAGAACCGGCAATGGCCACTTCTTCAGTTTTCATACCAACAAAACTGAACATCAGTGACTGTGCGTCTTGAGGTACTTTTATAGTATATTCACCATCAATGTTGGTGACTGTTCCTAATGTAGTACCTTTAACCGAAACCGAAACCCCAGGTATTGGCATATCGTCCTCAGCAGAAATAACCGTACCGGTTATTGTTTGCGTTTGAGCGAAAGCTACCAAATTACCCATGAAAAGGAGAATCGATAGAAAAATCGCAATTTTTTTCATAGAAATAATTTTAAGTTATTAATTAAAGCGCTATAAAAATTGTTTTTAGCATTTTTATTCATATTTGAGAAAAACCGGGAGGATTCAAGATTCTACGAAGGGTAATTGTGAGTAAATGTAGAGTGAGCACCTCCCGGTCATATTTTTTCAACATTTTTTCTATTGTTTCACTTTTGAGAACTCCTGTCTTTAAAAAGTAATTTTTCCTATTCCATTCCATTCATAAATATTTTTATGAATTAGAAAGTAAAATCTCTTTTCTAGTTTATTTAGCTCTGTTTGCTAACTGAAAAACCTTACTAATTGTTAATTTTTTTAACAGTTAGCCAATTTTACAGACCTATCCATCAACATTATTCATCCCCCCTAGCGAGCAATGTCAATGCAGAACATCAATCGGCAACTAAATTTTAAACCGATTTATATGGAACCTAAAATTTTGATTTAAGATCAAGTGAATGATACCCCCCTTCATAGAAACATTTTTAAGTAATAATTAAACAGCATTTAATTTTGTAATTTCTGAAAGGATTCCCCCAAATCCTTATACTCATCATTACCCCTCACAAAACAGAACTTTTAATTCTTTTTGACAATTACAAATATTAAAATAAGATTTGATTTTTTAAAGAAAGTGTAAGTTTTTTTTAAAATTAACTGTCAAATAGATAATAATCGAATTGCACTCCAATAGATAAAACCACCACACAAACACGCCCACACCCCTGTTTTTCTGCCTATTACAAAATAGGCATCGTCACATATGTTCTATTTTATCAATACATGATAATTATCACATAATTAACATACAAAAGAAAAGCCGGTATGAAAACCTACCAAGTGAGCATTAATTATTAACCTATAACTCTTTAACAGGATCCATAAGGGTTTCAAATGCTATTTACCCCATCAAATGCGGGTTTCCACAACCTCATCACCTTAACGAACAAAGGCAGCTTTCACATTCTCCATGTTCCGGTCTTACGTGCTTTATGTATAATACAGGCAGGTACTTTCCCCAATGCTTCTGTGCCATCCTTCTCATTTTGGTATCAGATTTCTATATTAACATGAACTCGGTTTTATAATGGTTCGCCGAAATTGACAATCGCATCAGATATGTGGTTAAAATTCTGTAGAAATAAAGCGTTAAATCAAGTGATTTAAAATGTAAAGATGGAGTGAGAAGAACTTTCCTTTCAGGCTTTGCTCTTTTTACCACAAACTTCGCCCAATTTTCTAAAAATACACCTATAGCTCCTGGTTAACACCGGTGAAGTTTTTGACCCAACAATACAATACGAGGATTAACAACACCCTTTTGCTAATTACAAAAACAAGCGCAACTCCGATAATGACTCAATGACATTGGTGTCACCCATCAACTTTTCAACCGGCTGTTTTAAACGATTATAATAAACAGCATCAATACCAAAGTTAGCTGCTCCGTAGATATCAACCTCCCAATCATCGCCAATCATTAAACTGTTTTTCTTTTGGGCATTGGATGATTTAATGGCGTATTCAAATATTTCGCGACCCGGTTTTGGCATTTTTATTTCCTCAGAGATAAATACCTTTTCGAAATAGCTTTGCAGCCCCGATTGTTTTAGCTTTTCGTGTTGAACCTCTTTAAATCCGTTGGTAATAATAAACAAACGATAGCCTTTTGACTTGACATAATCCAGTATTTCTATAGCACCTTCGATTAAATGCGACTGTTTTGGCATTACCTTCAGATACAAATCATTCATCTCAAGTGCATCAACATCTGTTATGGAAAACGTATTGAAAGTTAATTGAAAACGCTGACGGGTAAGCTCTTTCTTTGTGACTTCTTTTTTACGATAAGCCTGCCACAAACTATCGTTATGCCCGCAATAAACATCAAAGAAGGCATCGAATTTTGCCCCTCTCTTTTCCAGCGCCAGCATTTTAAAGGTTTCCTGCATGGCATACCTCGAGTTGGTTTTAAAATCCCACAAAGTGTTATCCAGATCAAAAAAAAGATGCGTGTATTTTTTTCTCATTTCTTTTGGGCAAGTTTATGCTGAGGCAAAACGGTTAATCATTTTTTCCCTCAACAACAATCACTATTTCGCCTTTGGGAGGATGTTCTGTGTAATATTCTTGTAGTTCGGTTACTGTTCCCCGTTTTACCTCCTCGAACATTTTACTTAGCTCGCGGCAAACACAGGCTTTTCGTTCGGGGCCAAAAAATTCTGAAAACTGCCCCAACGCCTTTACCAATCGATAGGGTGATTCATAAAGCACTATTGTCCGTGGCTCTTCTGCCAAAATTTTCAATCGCGTCTGACGGCCTTTTTTCTGAGGTAAAAATCCTTCGAAAACAAATTTATCGGTTGGCAGCCCCGATACCGCCAACGCAGGAATTAATGCGGTAGCTCCCGGTAAACATTCTACTTTCACGTTTTTCTCCACGCAAGCCCGTACCAACAGAAAACCGGGATCGGAAATGGCAGGTGTGCCGGCATCAGAAATTAAAGCTACGGTATTTCCCTGCTCAATTTTAGAAACAATTGAACCCGTAGTTTTATGCTCGTTAAACTTATGGTGCGCAAGCAGTTTCTTATCTATCTCAAGATGTTTTAAAAGTTTTGACGATACCCGGGTATCTTCTGCCAGAATAATATCGGCCGTTTTTAAAACTTCAACTGCCCGCAAAGTTATATCCTGCAGATTACCAATGGGCGTTGGAACGAGTATTAATTTTGCTTCGTTATCCATTTGGGAACCGGCGCTTTACAAGGTTTACAAATTTCAGGCTGGTTTCATTCTTTTTCCATTTAAAGTTCTCGTGCAAATAAGCAACAGCCTCCTGAATATTACCTAAATTATCGAGATCGACAACTGTTTTTGCAAAGGTTTCGGCGTTGCCGCTAAACAGTTCCCGAATGTACTGGTAACGGTCGTTTATTCCAATAGCAGCCTGAATGCTTTGTACCGGGCTGTTCGATATTTTATACTCCAGCTTTTTATCACCGTTGCCACTAAGCAAATCGTTAACCGACTTTTCGGTAATAATACGATCGCCAATCCGGTTACTTATTGCAACGGCTTCCGGCTCTTCTTCCGGCTCTATTTCTCTAACAGGTTCTTCTTTTACTTCTTCAGTTTTTGGTTCTTCCTCCGTAATTTCTTCTTCCACTTCGGGAGCACTCTCCTCCTCTTGTTCAGCTATAACTTCGCTCTCTCCTTCTGATGCAATTTCTTTTTCTATTTTATGTTCCTGTTCAGTCGCTGCAACTTCCTCTTCCTGCACAACCGGTTCCGGCTTACTTTCTTCCTGCTTTAACTCCTCTTCAAAATCCGACAAAGCGGCTAAGCTCTCCTTTTCTTCATCCGAAAAAGTAGCTTGTGGATTAACTGAATTTTTAGTCTCCGCTGGCTCAGGTTCAGTAGCCACTGCCGATTTATCGGGTGCCGATACCATTACTCTTTGTGCCGGCACATCTTTTTGGCTCAAGAGCTGAATAATGTGTTTGGCCCCATTGAAACGAGTGCGGATAAATTCCATCTCCAATTCATCAAATCCATCAGTGCCTTTTTCGGCAAACAATTCCTCTATCTCCGAAATATCTTTAAGCAGAAATTTAAATAACTTTTTATTATCCATTCATCCAAGCTTTTAACGCGATGTTGGTAAATTAATCGTGCTTTACAGTGCCCAAACAAGCCCGTAAATTTTATTTTTGTAAAAGTAGTAAATAAAAATACCCTGTAAGAAAAGTATTACTAAAAAGAGTAACGACAGATGTTTATTGAAAGAGATGTAAACAGCCATAAAAAAGTTGGCACCATTGAAGTTGTTGCCGGATCGATGTTTTCCGGGAAGACGGAAGAATTGATACGGCGGCTGAAACGTGCCAAAATTGCCAAACAAAAGGTGGAAATTTACAAGCCAATGGTTGATGTTCGTTACTCGGAAACGGAAGTGGTTTCGCACGACGAAAATGCAATCCACTCCACTCCGGTTGAAAACTCGGCCAATATTCTGTTACTGGCCGGAGATGTTGATGTAATTGGAATTGACGAAGCCCAGTTTTTCGACAAAGGCCTGATAAATGTGGTAAACCAACTGGCTAACATGGGTATTCGCGTTATTGTTGCCGGGTTGGATATGGATTTTAAAGGCGAACCTTTTGGCCCGATTCCGGGGCTGATGGCGGTTGCCGATTACATTACCAAAGTACACGCGATTTGCGTTCGGTGCGGAAGCATTGCTCAATTCTCTCATCGTATTTCGGAAAAAGAGCAAGTGGTTTTGCTGGGCGAAAAAGACATTTATGAACCACTTTGCCGACGCTGTTACAACAAAGCACATAAGGAACAATGATCAAACTGACGGCAAAACAAATAAGCGCCGCAATAAATGGCGAGCTTTTCGCGTCCTCATCCTTACAGGATTTTACTGTTTCAGAAATTATTACCGACAGCCGTACTTTCTTCGGCGGAACGAACGCTGCTTTTTTTGCCTTAAGCGGCCCCGTTTTTAACGGGCACAATTACATCGCTCAACTGCGCAAAAAAGGTGTTCAGCTATTTATCGTTTCCAACAAGAATTTTATTGACAACAAAGCCGGCTACATTCTGGTAAAAGACACCATTGTCGCACTTCAGCAACTAGCCGCTTATAACCGAAACCGGTTTTCGCAGCCTGTTATCGGAATTACCGGAAGCAATGGCAAAACCATTGTAAAAGAGTGGTTGTACGATTTACTTTCCACGGAGTTTAAAATTGTACGAAGCCCCAAAAGCTACAACTCGCAGGTAGGTGTTCCTTTATCGGCTTTGTTAATCGACAACCAATACGACCTGGCCCTGTTAGAGGCAGGAATTTCGGAACCCAATGAAATGGAAAAGCTTGCACCAATCGTTCGGCCCAACATTGGAATTTTAACCAACATTGGCGATGCTCATCAGGAAAATTTCCGCTCGATGGAGGAAAAACTGAGCGAAAAATTAAAACTGTTTACAGGTGCAAAAAAGTTGGTATTTCGTTCCGATCGCTTCTACTCCGAAAACATCGCAGAATTTTGCTTGCAAAATGATATTGAACCAATAAACTGGTCGTTAAAAAACAATGATGCAGCTATCCGGTTTAAATGCAAAATAAAAACGACTACTACCGAAATTGAGGCAAGGATTAACGATGTGAATTATTCATTTTCAATACCATTCACCGATGATTCGGCGATTGAAAATGCCTGTCATTGTTTTGCTACGCTAATTGCTTTGAAGAAAAATCCAAAAGATTTTCCGGCGCAATTCAGCAAACTGCAACCGGTGGCTATGCGCCTCGAGATTAAACAAGGCATAAACAACTGCCTGCTGATAAACGACTATTACAATTCGGATTTAAATTCGCTAAGTATCGCGCTCTCGGTACTCAAACAGCAAGCGGCTATAAGCCATTTGTTTAAACACGTAATTTTATCTGACATCCAGCAAACAGGTATCGAAACTGAGGAACTGTATTCGAAAGTAAACCAGCTTTTGCAGGAATGGGGAATTAACAAACTCACCGGAATTGGCAAAGATCTTTACCAACACCAGCATATTTTTGAAATGGAATGCGAGTTTTATGCCAATCGCAGCGAGTTTGAGAAACAATTTGTTCGAAGCAACTATTCATCGTCGGCAATTTTAATAAAAGGTGCCCGGCAATTTGAGCTGGAGAAAATATCGGCATTATTGCAACAAAAAGCACATCAAACGGTGCTTGAGATCAACCTGAATGCACTGATTCATAACCTTAATACTTTCCGCAAACTGCTAAAACCTGAGACTAAAATAATGGTGATGGTAAAAGCTTTTTCGTATGGTAGCGGTGATGTGGAAATTGCAATGCTTTTACAACACCAAAATGTGGATTACCTGGCTGTGGCTGTGGCCGACGAAGGGGTTCAACTGCGAAATGCAGGCATCAACATTCCAATTTTAGTGATGAATCCGGAACACGACAGTTTTCAGAACATCATCGATTTTAACCTGGAACCCAACATTTACAGCCTCCAACTCTTGCAACAGTTTTCAAAAGTGGTTATTGAATTTGGCATAAACAACTTCCCCATCCACATAAAAATTGATACGGGGATGAACCGCCTGGGCCTGAAAACAAAAAAAGAGATTGAGGAAGTAATCGCATTTACGAAAAACAATAAGCATTTAAAAATACAATCGGTTTTTTCGCACCTTGCCGGAAGCGACGAAGCGGAGCTGGATGATTTTACCCAGGAACAATTCCTGCGATATGCAGATTTATCGGCTTTAATTGAAAATGCTTTTCCTTACAAAATTAACAAGCACATTCTGAACTCGGCCGGTATTGAACGGTTCCCGCAACACCAGATGGATATGGTACGACTGGGAATTGGCCTTTACGGCATTTCGCAAACCGGATTATCATTGCAACAAATCAGCACATTAAAAACCACTGTTTCGCAAGTAAAAACGGTCAATACAAACGAAACCGTTGGGTACAACCGCAAGGGGAAAATAAAGTACCAAAGCCGGGTAGCCGTTGTGCCAATGGGTTATGCCGATGGAATTAACCGCCGACTCGGTAACGGTTTAGGCAGCGCTTTGGTTAACGGACAAGAGGCCAGAATAATCGGAAACATTTGTATGGACATGCTAATGCTTGATGTTACAAACCTGGAGGTAAACCCCGGCGACAGCGTTGAAATCTTTGGGCCAAATATTTCCATTTCAAAAGTGGCTCAACTACTTGAGACGATACCTTACGAGATTTTAACAGGAATATCGCAGCGGGTGAAACGGGTGTATTTGCAGGAATAATGTATGTTTGAGACATAAAATCGATTACAAATTGAGGTGTTATACCGATTTAACAACAAAGTGTCGCATTTTTTCATTTCATTCAGAACGCTCCGGTGTTGTAGTATCGGCATTAACCATTGTAATTCGGGCAACAGTATAATATATGCATTACCCCTCACCCTGGCGGGAGCTCCCCTCACGAGGAGAGCCTGTTGTTAGGAAAATGTAATAGCAGCACCAAATCCTCTTCCAGTTACTAAAAAACTGTTTTCCCTTTATAAGGGAAAATGTCTACAGTTGAGCTTGCGAAATCCCGTACTTTACGTCGGGAACAAAAGGGTAGAAAGAGTTATGAAGCCCTATTAATTCCATATATTGACTTCCTTATAAGTTCATTTATCGTTAAAAAGTGAAAATGACAAAAATTTATGCTCCATCAGAAATTTCATGTGATCCTTTTTTCTACCACAGAACACCGCTCTGAAGAACGGCGCAAAAAATAGTTCAAGGAACTTTACATTGAATTCTGCGAAATAAAAAAATGCCACCTGATTTCTCAAGTGGCACTCTCTATATTTTTATTTGAAACAATTATCCTAATTTACTGATTCGCTCTAAACGAACCGCATCCAGAATCCGAATCTTTCTACCATCGATAGCAATTACTTTTTCGCTGGCAAAAGTCGACAAGGTACGAATGGCATTCGAAGTGGTCATATTCGACAGGTTAGCAATATCCTCGCGCGATAAGAAGGCTTTTAACGTTGTACCATCGTTTTCATAACCATATTTATCTTTCAACAGAATAAGCGATTCGGCCAAACGACCACGAATATGTTTTTGTGTTAATGTAACGGTACGGGCATTGGAGAAACCCAATTCTTTCGAAAGTTTACTGATTATTTTAAACGAGAAATCAGAATTTTTTAAGGCGCGTTCAAAAATAAACTCAGGATCGATAGTACAAACAAGCGACTCTTCAAGAGTTACCGCCGAACCGTTGTGGGTTTCCTCGGCAAGCAATGCGCGGTAACCGATCAGCCCAAGTGGTTTTGTCATCCGAATAATCTGCTCTCTGCCCCCTACTCCTTCTTTAAAAATCTTAACCTTTCCGTCAATCAAAACCAAAAATCCATTTGGCTTATCTCCTTCTTTGTAAATAAATTCATTCTTCTTGTACTGCGAAAGAGAAATATGGTGTTGCAGTTCGTCTTTATCTTCCTGCCCCAACAAATAAAAAATTGATTTCTGATTGTCAACCAGGTCTCGAAGCCCAATATCTGAATTTAACATATACCCGTCTGTATGTTTTACAGCATCAAAGCTAAAAAAAAATGTTAAAATTGACTCTTTTTTAACAGTTATTTTACCTCAAACCGCAATAATACCATTAACAACAACCCTTAAAAATGGTGGATAAAAAATTTACCTGGCTAATAACGGGCAACCAGCGGCATTTTTCGTCCGAAGCCAAAAGCTTTTGAACTTACTCTTAAAATAGGAGCGGCCTGAAAACGCTTGTATTCATTGGTATTTACCATTCTAATAACTCGTCGGACTACTGCTTCATCATAACCTAAAGCAGCAATTTCTTTTGGCGATTTATTTAATTCAATGTAGTTAAAAAGCATGGTATCCAGATCTTCGTACTCAGGCAACGAGTCGGTATCTTTCTGGTCGGGGCGCAACTCGGCCGACGGTGGTTTTACAATGGTATTCTCCGGAATAACTTCGCCGTCTTTATTCATAAACCGCGACAGTTTAAACACATCCAGCTTGTAAACATCGCCCAGCACGGCCAAACCACCGTTCATGTCGCCGTACAGCGTACCGTAACCCACCGCACACTCACTTTTATTGGTGGTATTTAGCAGAATGTGGCCGAATTTATTCGAAATCGCCATCATGTAAATTCCACGGGCACGTGCCTGAATATTTTCTTCGGTAACATCAGGCGAGCAGCCTTCGAATAGTGGAGCCAGCGCCGTTTCAAACTGATCGACTGCCGACTGAATATTCACCACATCGTAACGAATGCCCAGGTTTTCGGCCAGCTCGCGGGCATCATTCACGCTGTGGTCCGAAGAATATTTCGATGGCATTAACAACACGCGCACATTTTCGGCACCCAATGCGCGAACCGCCAGAACAACGGTAACTGCCGAATCAATTCCGCCCGACAATCCAAGTGTAGCCTGCTTAAAACCCATCTTTTTAAAATAATCGCGGATGCCCAGTACCAGCGCATCATGTATTTTCTCGATGTAATCAACTTTTGGTTGCAGTTCTTTTTCGCCCAAAGCCGTGGTATCAAGCACCAGACAATCCTCTTCGAAATATTTCAACTCCTTTACAATTTCGCCGGTAGCATCGATATACACCGATCCGCCATCAAAAACCAGCTCGGTTTGTGCTCCCACCTGGTTGCAATACAAAATGGGCAGGCCGTATTTTTTTGCTTTTGTAATCAGTACATTTTTGCGCCAGCCTTCCTGATTGTACGAAAATGGCGACGCCGAAAGATTCACCACAAAATCGGGATTCAGCTTTGCCAGTTCTTCCATTGGCGATATGGAGTAGAGCTTATCCTTTCCAAATTCGTTGGCCGTTGGCTGTTCATCCCACAGGTCTTCGCAAATGGTAACGGCAATTTTTTCGCCTTTGTATTCTACCAAACTAAACTCGCGGTTCGGCTCAAAATGACGGTATTCATCAAAAATATCGTAGGTAGGCAGCAGCGTTTTGTTATGGCTGCTTTTTATTTCGCCATCGGCCAGAAACAGTGCCGCGTTAAAAAGTGTTTTACCTCGTTCATGCTGGTTTATTCGAGGCGCGCCAACCAAAGCCGCAATTCCGTGGCAATGCTTTGCTATTTCGGCAACAGCATCATCGGCTTTTGCAATAAACTCCTTTTTCTCCAGCAAATCGTGCGGGTAATAACCGCATACCGACAATTCGGAAAAAACAACCAAATCAACGTCCTCTTGTTTTAGGCGATTGATCTCTGCAATAATCTTCGACGCATTTCCTTCAAAATCGCCGATGGTATAATTTAACTGTGCCAGTGCAACTTTCATTTTTCAAAATTAGACGGAAGTCGTCCCGAATACAATCGGGAGAAGACCGAAGTTTGTTTTATAAGAATGACGATTGCAAATCTCCAATTTTTAGTTCAGTTTTGCAATAAATAAGAAGTGTAAGCGTAATGATTTAAATTTCTTGTAAAATGAAGTGGACAAAAGCAGTGGTTTTTATGGGCGCAATTGCCCTGATTTTCTTTTCATGTAAACGAAATCCGTTAAAAGTAAATATCTCGGATATTGAGAAAGAAGTTGAAGTAGTGCGCTTTGGCGAGCAGCTTTTTAATCTGGAAGGAAAAGACACGCTGGAAACACTTACGGAACTGAGCAACGCCTACCCCGATTTTTTTAATCTGTACACTTATCGCGTAATTCAGGTAGGCGGAATTGGCGACGATGATTTTCCAGCAATGATTAGCCTGTTTTTAAACGACTCGCTGATTAAAGACGTAAAACTAAAAACCGACTCGGTATTCCCCAACCTAAAAAAACTGGAAAAAGGCCTGACCAAAGCATTTAAGTATTACAGCTATCATTTCCCCGAAAAAGAACTGCCAACCATTTACACTTATATTTCGGGATTTAACCAATCGGTGGTTACGGCCGAAAACAGTATCGGTATCAGCCTAGACAAATACCTGGGGCGCGATTGTAAGTACTACGAGCAATTACAAACTACGCCTCAGTATAAAGTACAAAACATGCACAAAAACAAGATTTTGTCGGACGTGGCATTTGCGTGGGCGATTACCGAATTTGAGCACGAAGACCGCGCCACCAACCTGCTGGGCAATATGGTTGAAAAAGGCAAACTGATGTACCTGGTTGATGCGATGCTTCCCGGTATGGAAGACTCGTTAAAAATTGGCTACACCACACAGCAACTGGAGTGGTGCCAGATGAATGAACCGCAAATGTGGACTTACCTTATTGAGCACGAGTTGTTGTACAACAGCAAGCGGATGAACATTATCCGCTACATTAACCCGGCACCGTCAACCAGTGGTTTTCCGCTCGATTCGCCCGGACGAACCGGTGTATGGATCGGCTGGCAGATTGTACGCCAATACATGAAAAAACACCCGGAAATTACTTTGCCCGAACTGATGGCGAATTATGATTTTCAGCAAATACTTAACGATTCGGGGTATAATCCGGAGTGATTAGCTACGAGCTGCCAGCCACTAGATTCGCAGATCTCAGTCATCCTGAGCGAAGTCGAAGGATGGTTCTGTTAGGCGTTGGTCACTGGACACTGGTCATTGGTCACTAGATATTGGATATTGGATATTGGTTATTCAAAATTGATTATTGGATATTTGAGCATTGACAAAGGATGCTTTGCAGGAAGGATGTCATTTTAATTTTAGCGCACATAAAGATGACATCCCTGAATTGCATCAAAATGAGAGACCTTCAAGGTTTTGAAAACCTTGAAGGTCTGAAACAAAAAAAGCCCGGCAGAAAAACTACCGGGCCTGTGTTTATTAGCTAAAAAGCTTAATAATTCATTTCTTTAATTTTGATGTTGCGAAACCACACATCGTCGCCATGGTCTTGCAAGGCAATAACACCTTCTTTGGCCACGTTTGCCCAGTCAGGGTTTAATCCCGGGAATTTCGAGCCGGCAACCAGCTCTTTCCAGTCGTCGGTCCACAAGTGGTATTCTACAACTGTTTCGCCATTTTGTTTGTGCACAACTGTTCCGTTGTAGCAAATAATTTCAACGGTATTCCATCCGCCTGCAGGTTTTGCATTTTGTGGTTTTGCAGGAATCAGGTCGTATAACGAACCGGCTTTGCGGTTACCGTCTTTTCCTAACAATGCATCAGGGTGACGCTCGTTATCCAACACCTGCATTTCAGGAGCCGTTTTGTAAATTGGCCATCCTTCGTGCTCTTTTCCTAAGTAGAAAATACCGGAGTTACCGCCTTCTGCAATTTTCCATTCCAGTTTCAGGTGAAAATTCGAGTATTCTTTGGTAGTAATAATATCGCCACCATCGCGTGCTCCGGCTTCACCCTGACCTGATTTTTTGCAGTGTAACGTTCCGTCAACAACTTGCCATCCTGTTGGAAAATGATCTTTGTTGTTACCACGCCATCCTTCGCTGGTTTTGCCATCGAAAAGCAATACCCAGCCCTCTTCTTTTTCTTTTTTTGTTAATTGATTTAAACCGGCCGAACCTCCTGTTTTTGTACTCTTACACGAGATAGAAAACACCAAGGCAGTAGCCATTAAAAGTGAAAAAAACTTTCTCATTTCTATTACATTTAATTGGTTAAAGATTAAAATGCCATTTTTTCAAACGACGTGCGAATGTACAAAAATAGTTAGAGGGTTTTTATCTGGCTAAAAAAAGAAATCAGAAATTACAGTATTTAGCAGGCCTGAGCATCGGTTTTAGAAAGTTCTTTTGTAAATTCGGTAGATAATTAGAAAATAGAGGAATTTAAAACAGATACTATGAGTACTTCAGCAAAGCCAAAAAGAATTGGTATTTTGACTGCAGGGGGCGATTGTCCGGGACTGAATGCAGCAATCAGGGGCGTTGGAAAAACAGCGATAGTTGAATACGGCATGGAAGTGCTGGGGTTTAACGCCGGCTATTCGGGCTTAATTAACGGCGACTACATCGAACTGAAAGAATCGGCACTCTCGGGCATACTTACGCTTGGTGGAACCATTCTGGGCACCTCGCGCGAAAAGCCTTACAAAGGGAAGAAAAACGGCAAAGATGTAGAGGACAAACCGCACAAAATATTAAAGAATTATAAGAAACTGGGGCTTGATGCCGTAGTTTGCATTGGTGGTAACGGAACCATGAAAACCGCAAGCCTTCTGGCTCAGGAAGGGATGAATGTGGTTGGAATTCCGAAAACCATTGACAACGATGTGTGGGGCACCGATGTAACTTTCGGTTTTGATTCGGCCGTGCAAATTGCTACCGATGCCATCGACCGGCTGCACACCACTGCCAACTCGCACCAGCGCGTAATGATTATTGAAATTATGGGGCACCACGCCGGTTGGCTGGCACTGTATTCGGGGCTTGCCGGTGGCGGCGATATTATTTTGTTACCTGAACTGAACTATAATATCCGCTCGGTTTGCAAGAAAATTGAAAGCCGTTACGAAAGCAATAAACCCTACTCAATTGTTGTAGTTGCCGAAGGTATCGACCACCCGAAAGAGGTATCGGCAGCAACACATATTGCACAGGCTATTCAAACCTACACCAATATTGAAACCCGCGAAACAGTTTTGGGTTACATTCAGCGTGGTGGATCGCCAACGCCAATGGATCGGATTCTGGCAACACGTTACGGAGCTTTTGCAGCCCAATGTATTGCCAACGAAAACTTTGGAACTATGGTGGCTATTAAAGACAACCAACTTACCACTGTGCCTTTGGAAGAGGTTGGTGGTAAACTACGCCTGGTAGAACCCGATTTGGGGCTGATTGATAAAGCACGAAAAATGGGTGTTTCGTTTGGCGACGAATACCAATAGAAAGGATAAAGGATTATCGATTAAGGATTAATAGGAAGAAAGCCGGTTTGTTGAGTCAAGCCGGCTTTCTTTTAAAATAATGTTTCTACAGTGGCAAATGCAATACCTTTTTGGTTTCGAAAAATGGTTCTTCGAAAAATTGCGACAGGTCCTGCAGAAATATTCGTTTTCCGAAAGGCTTTACTTCTGCGGTAAGATCGCCTCCCTTTAAATAAATAACTCCGTTGGGCAGTGCATTTTGTTGTTTCTTCGAAATGTTTGTTCTAATCCACTTCACAAAATCGGGCAAACGTGTAACCGCGCGGCTCACAACAAAATCGTACTTTTCTTTTAACTCCTCGGCACGAACCTGATCGGCACGTACATTTTTTAATCCCAGCGATTGGGCAACGCCGTTTACCACTTTAATTTTCTTCCCAATCGAATCAACCAAATGAAACTGTACCCCGGGAAACATTATAGCCAGCGGTATTCCGGGAAAACCACCACCGGTTCCCACATCCAGCACTTTCGTTTTATCGTTGAAACGGATAAACTTTGCAATACCCAATGAGTGCAATACATGGCGCTCGTAAAATTCAGAAAAATCTTTTCTGGAGATTACATTTATTTGGGCATTCCAATCGGCGTACAACGGTTCCAATTGTTTAAACTGTTCAATCTGGGTGTCGGTTAAGTGGGGAAAATACTTTAGAATTAAATCCATACAAAAGTTAATCTTTTCTGCCTATCTCGGTGCTTTCAATCATTTTAAACAGCATTTCGCGAGCTCTGAAAAGCTGTGCTTTAACTGTTCCGAGGGGCAAATCTAACTCTTTTGCAATTTCTTCGTACGAAAATTCCCTGAAATAACGGAGTTCGACCAGGATTTGATAACGCGGCTTTAACTTTCGCACAACAAGCCGCAATAAAATAGCTTTTTGCTGACGGATCAACTTTTCTTCCGGGTCAGGGTCTTTCGAGCGTAGTTTTATCGTTTCGCTGTTGTCATCCTGCCCGTTGTTTTCAATGGGTACGTGCACGCCCTTTTTCTTTCGTAAAAAATCGATGCAATTGTTCGATGCAATTTTAAACAACCAGGTACTGAATGCGTACGTTGGCGAGTATTGATGAAGACTTTTAAATGCCTTACCGAATGCTTCCAATGTCAGGTCTTCGGCATCGCTGCGGTTATTCACCATCTTTAGCAGCATAAAATAAATGGCATCTTTGTAGCGGTTTAACAATCGGGCAAAAGCTTTATCGTTGCCGGCTAACGCAGCTTTTACAAGCTCGTAGTCCTGTCGTGCTTTTTCCGATAGTATTACCCCTTGTTTTTCCATTTGTGATTTTTACTTTGCCGATTAAAGTTCCACCTGAAAAAAAGTTTATAAAAAGGCATTATAAAACTGAACACTAACGAAGTTATGAATAATTTACGTTCATTCAAACGATTCTGCAATATTTTTATGATAACCATGAAAACCAGCAACTTAACTGCCACCAGAATTGCAACAACAGGCCAAAACTTGAACGCAAGCAGTAAAACAAGTGCAACAAAAAGTGGATACAGCAACTGTATTAACCTGTCGAGAAGCAATACAAACTGTTTTGGTTTGCTCAGATGCTTCTCAATCCGAATGCTTTTTCGAACTATATCTTTAAACGCCGAACCATCAACCACAACCTGTTTGGTAAGAATGTTTTTTTCGTTGAAACACAGCTCAACATTTTCCTTTCGGATAAAACGGTTTATCACCAGTTCGAGGTTTGCATATGGCTCCAGTACTTGGGTGCCAAAACCGCCCAGCTTAAAGTATTCAGCTCTTTTAAACGCAACATTTTCCTCGTTATAAACAAAGGCTAACCCGTTAAGCGAGTACGACGCGCTTCTTACCTGCTGAAAGAAATTTTCGATGCGGTAAAATTTATTAAACCGGTTATTGTTTGCAGCAACAGTTGTATAAGCCAGTTTTACCAACACCGGGTCAGCGGTTGCTTTATCCATTTCGTTCAACCAGTCTTGCGTTGGATTTTGTGCGCTTACCGGATACAACAATACCCAATCCTTTTCGGCCGATTTTAAGGCAATATTTTGTGCTAATTTTTCTGAATACCGTGTTTCCTGGCTCAGCGAAGAGAGTTTTATTCGTTGGTAGCGTTGCTTTAACAATCCGAGTACCGACAATGTATTGTCCTGCGAATAATCATCCACAACCACAACTTCCATATCCTGATTTTCTAAATTCAGCAGTCGGGGCAAAGTTTCGCGGCAATTTTCTTCTTCGTTCCGTACCACCATTAACACCGATAACGGGGCCATTTCGGTAGTAACCGGTTTTGCTTTTGTTTTAACAAGTACCCGCAGCGGAAAAAAAAGCAAATACAAAAACTGTAACAGCCACAATAAAGCAGCCACCACAAGCACCAACAACTGTATTGTTGTTAAGGTGTTAAAAGTATCCAACAACTCACGGATCATAGAAAGAAGAAAATTCGGTATTAAAAACTAGGCAATAGTAGCAAAATTACCCATACCAATTTCTTTTATCAGTTCGAAATTGTTTACAGTAATTAGTTTTTATTAACAGCCTCTGGCGTGTTTTAACCAAGTTGAATTCGGGCGAAATAGCTATATTTGCCACGCAATTTTACACAAATGCAATTCGAACTACAGAAAACAACAGATAACTCGCGTGCCCGGGCCGGTGTAATTACCACCGACCACGGAACAATTGAAACGCCAATATTTATGCCGGTTGGAACAGCCGGCTCGGTGAAAGGGATTCACACCCGCGATATAAAAGAGGATATTAATGCACAAATTATTTTGGGGAATACCTACCATTTGTA
Organism: Draconibacterium orientale; assembly: GCF_900111425.1. NCBI lineage: Bacteria > Pseudomonadati > Bacteroidota > Bacteroidia > Marinilabiliales > Prolixibacteraceae > Draconibacterium > Draconibacterium orientale. The sequence goes on from NZ_FOHT01000004.1 coordinate 131,173, forward strand.
TTTACGCCCCGGAATTGATGTGATTGAAAAAGCTGGTGGCCTACACAAATTCAATCGCTGGAACCGCCCTATTTTAACCGACAGCGGTGGTTTCCAGGTTTTTTCGCTGGGCGATATTCGTAAACTAAGTGAAGAGGGAGCGCGTTTTCAGTCGCATATCGATGGATCGTACCATATGTTTACGCCCGAAAATGTAATGGACATTCAGCGTACCATTGGCGCCGATATTATTATGGCCTTTGATGAGTGCACACCGGGCGATGCCGATTACAACTATGCCAAACGATCGCTGCAATTGACGCAACGCTGGCTGGAGCGCTGTTTTAAACAGTTTAACAGCACCGAACCAAAATATGGTTATGCGCAAACGCTGTTCCCTATTGTTCAGGGAAATACATTTACCGATTTGCGGAAAGCTGCCGTGGCTCACGTAAAAACTTTTGATGCCGATGGTTATGCTATCGGTGGATTATCGGTTGGTGAAACAGAACAGGAAATGTACGAAATGACGGAAGTATGCACTGCCGATCTTCCTGAAAATAAACCACGCTATTTAATGGGTGTTGGAACTCCTGTAAATATACTCGAAGGCATTCACCGCGGAATTGACATGTTCGATTGTGTGATGCCTACCCGAAACGGGCGCAACGGAATGTTGTTTACCAGCGAAGGAATCATCAATATCCGCAATAAAAAATGGGAAAACGACCACTCTCCCATCGATGAAAACGGAACATCGTTTGTTGACCATTATTCAAAAGCTTATCTTCGCCATCTTATAATTTCGAACGAAATGCTTGGCGCGCAAATTGCAAGCCAGCACAACCTGGCATTTTATCTGTGGCTGGTAAAAACAGCCCGCCAAAAAATTCAGAGCGGCGATTTTGTAAGCTGGAAAAACGAAATGGTACTAAAACTAAAAGAAAGACTGTAGAAAAATATGAAGTGGTATAAAACAATAGATTTTTACATTTCGAAAAAGTTCCTGGGAACTTTCTTTTATGCCATTGGTCTGATTTTAAGTATCGCTATTGTTTTCGATATTTCGGAAAACCTCGACGAATTTCTTTCCAAGGACATTCCGGTTAAGGATATTGTTTTTGACTATTACATGAACTTTATCCCCTATTTTGCCAACCTGTTCAGCCCGCTGTTTACCTTTATCGCGGTAATTTACTTTACCTCGAAAATGACCTACAACACCGAGATTATTGCCATTTTAAGTAACGGTGTTTCCTATAGCCGATTAATGCGGCCTTACCTGGTTTCGGCACTTGTAATTGCACTGTTTTCGTTTATGCTGGGCAACTATGTTATTCCGCCCGCCAATAAAACCATGAACGATTTCAGGCACAATTATATCAGAAGCAAATCGGTTGGTACCGAACGAAATATTCACCGGCAAATTGAGCCCGGCACTTACATTTACATGCAAAGTTTCAATTCAAACAATGTAGGCATGCGTTTTACCTTAGAGCGTTTTGAAGACTCAGAACTAAAGGAAAAACTTACGGCACAAAACATTCGCTGGGACAAGGAAACCGGTAAGTGGGTAATAAATTCGTACTGGAAAAGAAACATTTTTGAGGATCATGAAACCTTCGAAAAAGGATACCGCATGGACACCACTCTTAATATGGTTCCGGGCGATTTTCAACGCCTGAGCAACGAAATGGAAACCTTTACCACACCGGCACTTTTAAAAGAAATTAAATTAATGAAGATGCGTGGTGTAAACACCATTGAATGGGAAATTGAAAAACATAAACGTATTGCAAATCCGTTTGCAGCTTTCATTTTAACACTTATTGGCGCCGGATTGGCATCGCGAAAAGTAAAAGGAGGCTTGGGGCTGCACATTGGGCTGGGACTTTTGCTGGCTTTCTCTTACATCCTGTTTATGCAAATTTCAACCGTATTTGCCGTTAGCGGAACTGTTCCAATCATTTTTGCCATCTGGCTTCCGAATCTGATATATGCCATACTCGCATTATTCGTTTATCGCTGGGCGGCCCGGTAGGAATAAATACTGGATGCTGAATGCTGGATACTGGATGCTGGATGCAGAATATCGTAACCTAACCAGGTATCCCAACTCACATATCCTGTAATTTTTCAAACATACAATACAATAATTCGAAGACATTGAACCTATGTTGGTTAATTTCCGTAGTACAGGAATACATAAGCCCACGGCAATTAAAAAAAATTATAATTTTGCCCACGCTAAAGAAAAATAACACCGGTCAGCTACCGGGAAATTTATAACTAAAAAAATACTTTATGTCACTAAGAAGTAACGTACTCGATCTTCGTAAAAGAAAGAAAGAAGTACAAAAAGGTGGTGGAGATAAAGCCATTGAGAAACAAGTAAAAATGGGTAAGCTCACAGCCCGTGAACGTATCCTGGCCTTGTTAGATAAAAACTCATTTCACGAATACGATTTATTTGTAGAACACGCCGCCAAAGATTTTGGCATGGAAGGCAAAACCTTACATGGCGACGGTGTTATTATCGGTACCGGTACCATCTACGACAAACCGGTTTGCATTTTTGCCCAGGACTTTACCGTTGCCGGTGGTTCGCTGGGCTTAATGCATGCGCGTAAAATCACAAAAATTATGGATCATGCGCTGAAAATGCGTGTTCCATTAATTGGTATCAACGACTCGGGGGGTGCGCGTATCCAGGAAGGTGTTAACTCCCTGGCCGGCTACGGAGAGATTTTCTTCCGCAACACACTGGCATCAGGAGTAATTCCACAAATCTCTGTAATTCTTGGCCCTTGCGCTGGTGGAGCGGTATATTCGCCTGCACTTACCGACTTTGTTTTTGTGGTAGAAAACATTTCGAAAATGTTTATCACCGGACCATCGGTAGTTAAATCAGTTTTGGGTGAAGAAGTTTCGATGGAAGAACTCGGCGGTGCAAAAGTACATGCCGAAGTTACTGGAAATGCACATTTCTATGCCGAAACCGAAATGGAATGTTTCGATCAGATAAAAACACTGATCAGCTTTATTCCACGTAGCAACCTGAAAAAAGCATTGCCACATAAACCTAAAAATCCTCTAAAAGGAGTTAAGGTTGAAGACATTGTCCCTGCCGATCCAAGAATACCATACGACATGCGCGATGTATTAAAAAGCATCACCGACGGTTCTGAATTTTTCGAGGTTATGGAGCGTTTTGCCCCAAACATCATCGTTGGTTTTGGTCGCATGAATGGCGAAACTGTTGGTTTTGTTGCCAACCAGCCAATGGTACTTGCCGGCGTACTCGACATTGACAGTTCGGACAAAGCAGCCCGTTTTATCCGTTATTGCGATGCTTTTAACATTCCTATTGTTACCATGGAAGATCTTCCGGGATACTTGCCGGGAGTTGACCAGGAGCATGCCGGAGTTATTCGTCACGGCGCAAAAATTCTTTATGCATACAGCGAAGCTACCGTACCCAAAATTACTGTAATTGTGCGTAAAGCCTATGGTGGTGGTTACATTGCCATGAATTCGCGTCACCTACGTGCCGACTTTGTTTTTGCATGGCCAACAGCCGAAATTGCGGTTATGGGACCAGAAGGTGCTGCTAACATCGTTTTCCGTAAAGAAATTGCGGAAGCCGAAAATCCGGAAGAAATGCGCCAGCAAAAAATTGAGGAGTACAAAGAAAAGTTTGCCAATCCTTATGTTGCAGCTGCACAAGGCTATATCGATGAGGTAATCGAGCCTAGCGAAACACGTGCGCGCATATTACATGCCCTGCAGGTTTCTGAAAACAAAAGTGCTTCAATGCCAGCTAAAAAACATGGAATTCCTCCGTTTTAAACCACTAAAAGAATTGCATTATGGCAGAAGAAAAAGAGCTTAAAAACCTTGTAATTCAAGGAGCTGTATACAAAACAACTTATACCCAAAGATTTGAGAACAGGGTTAAATACATAACCCCCGATCCAAATGAACTCTATTCATTCATTCCGGGAACGATAATCGATCTGTTTGTAAAAACAAAACAAAAGGTGAAAGAAGGTGAAACACTTTTATTGCTAGAGGCAATGAAGATGGAAAACCAGGTACGAATGCCTTTTGATGGAGAGATAGTAAAAATTCACGTTAAAAAAGGCGAGGTTATTCCTAACCGCCATTTGATGATTGAAATTAAACCGACAAAATAACTCGAAACGAGTTCAGTGATAATGAAACCGCGCAATTAATTTGTGCGGTTTTTTTGTTTCACTTTTTAAACAAAAAAGGGCTGCCTTTCGGCAACCCTCAAAAATCCAAATAAAACTAATCGCGTTTTCTATTTATCTACAAATTCCAAACTCTTTCGTTAATCATCCATTCCTCAAGGCCTAAATGTCCTTCTGTTTCTGCAATTGCAGTTGGTGCAACTTCCCAGGCAATTTTGTTAGTCATCCAGTTTTCCAACTCAAGGCTGGCTTCGGCGGTATTCGCTGCCCAATCGATTGCGGTTGACCACACATCGCTGTTTGTCATCCAGTTTTCAAAATTCAGCGATTCTTCCTGCACTTCAACAAAATTTGTTACATCCGAAGTGCTCCAAATTGCATCGTTTATCATCCAACTTTCGAGGTTTAACGATGCTTCAAAACTATTCTCATGGCCCGAGGCTTTTGTTACTTTCTCTGTTGCATTAGCTGTTCCTACTGTAAAAATGACGGCTATTATAAGTGCAACTGTTTTTAAATTAAATCTAGTTTTCATGTTTTCTGTTTCTAATTGTTTTCTAACTAATTGTTTGTTTTCAAATGCCTTCGTAAAGGACTTTTTTGTTTTCTTGTTTTCAGTTAATATGACTATTAACGAGTACAAAGGTTACATCTCGTTTTGTTAAAAAGAATAAAAAAAATGTTAATGAGTTCTTAAGGTCGGTAAACGTCCGGGGCTATCGGTAAATAAAAATACCTTTAGGTAGGTATTTATCTAAATTTGTCGGTGAATGGCGAAAAATACCAAATACTGCCGAGCCGCTTCCCGACATGGAAGCGTAAACGGCACCTGCTTCGTAAAGCCTATTTTTCAGGTTTTCAATTTCGGGGAATTGCGGAAATACGCTTTTTTCGAAATCGTTTTTCACCACCGTTTTCCAATCTTCAATGGGAAGCTGGTCAATTTCCAGCAGGTTAAAACCGGGTTTTGTTGGAACGATATTTCGGTAGGCCTGTGGAGTACTCACCGAAAAAGATGGTTTTACGATAACAATCTCGAAAGCCGACAAATCGAGGTTTACCGGTTTAAACTGATCGCCAATGCCGTGCGCAAAAGTGGGTTTGTTTTCGATGAAGAACGGACAATCGGCACCAATCCGGGCAGCGTAATCTTCCAACTGCGTGGTTGTTAATCCCAACACAAAATAATCGTTCAGCATTTTTAAGGCAAAAGCTGCATCGGCCGAACCACCACCAAGCCCCGCACCAAACGGAATTACCTTGTGTAAATGCATTTTTACCGGAGATAGATCAAAATCCCCCGCAAGCAAAGAATAAGCTTTATAAACGAGGTTATTTTCCGCGGTGGCATCAATCTCAATTCCCGATGAAGAAAAAGCAGTTTCTCCGGCTTCGACCACTTCCAGGGCATCCGACAATTTTACCGGGTAGAAAATGGTTTCCAGGTTGTGATAACCATCCGGTCTTTTCTCCACAACATTCAGCCCGATATTTATTTTCGCATTGGGAAATGTGATCATGCAGCAAAAATATAATTTTCATTCGTTCGGACAATCGCCACCAAGATGGAAAGATGAAAAACCATCTCCGGTTTTTCGGAGCTCAAAACCAACCGCTGTTTTTCTGCTCCGGTTTTTCGGAGATGAAATCTGATCATTTTATTAGGCCTCCGGTTTTCTGGAGTTAAAATCCGACTGCTGATTTTCGTCTTCGGTTTTTCGGAAGTCAAAAATGACCGCAATTTTTTTGCTCCGGTTTCCCGGAGATGAAATCTGATTGTTTTTTCAGACCTCTGGTTTTCTGGAGCTAAAACCTGACGGCTGATTTTCACCTCCGGTTTTTCGGAGAACATACAAAACGCCTGATACAGTAAAAAAGCCGCCTGAAAAATCAGACGGCTTTCAATATTTATCTAAAGATTTATTTTTTAGTCAGCAAAAGCTTCGTATTCCTCCGGCGAACCGCAGGTGCAAATCAGGTTACGATCACCCCATGCATTATCAACACGGCCAACCGGCACCCAGTATTTGTTCTCGCGCACCCAATCCAACGGATAGGCAGCTTTTTCGCGGCCATAAGCGTGTGTCCATTCATCGGCACAAACGCTCTGGGCTGTGTGCGGTGCATTTTTCAGTACGTTATCAGCCTTGTCGGCAACTCCGTTCTCCACTTCTTTCACCTCTTCGAAAATCGAGTTTAACGCGCTTATAAAACGATCCAGTTCATCTTTCGATTCACTTTCTGTTGGCTCGATCATTAAAGTACCGTGAACAGGAAACGACAGCGTTGGTGCATGGAAACCATAATCCATCAAACGTTTTGCAATGTCTTCTTCTGTAATTCCGGCTGAAGCTTTCAAGTGGCGACATTCTAAAATCAGTTCATGTGCCACACGACCGTTTTCGCCGGTATATAATATTCCGTAATTATCTTTCAAGGCGGTTGCAATATAATTGGCATTCAGAATCGCCAGTTTTGTAGCTTCTGTCAGGCCTTCAGCTCCCATCATTTTAATGTAACCGTACGTAATCGGCAATACCGACGCACTTCCCCACGGAGCTGCAGAAACAGCTGTAATTCCCACGTGGCCGTTATTCATTATCGGGTGCGATGGTAAAAACTCCACCAAGTGACTGGCAACGCCAATCGGGCCCACACCAGGTCCTCCTCCACCGTGTGGAATAGCAAATGTTTTATGCAGGTTCAGGTGACACACATCGGCACCAATCAGTCGGGGATTGGTTAATCCAACCTGGGCGTTCATATTCGCACCGTCCATATAAACCTGACCGCCATTTTCGTGAATCACCTCGCACATTTCAATAATCGAAGCTTCGAAAACCCCGTGCGTTGACGGATAAGTTACCATAAACGCCGAAAGCCGGTCTTTATGCAATTCAGCTTTGGCACGAAGGTCGTCCATATCAACGTTACCTTTTTCATCGCATTTTACCACAACTACTTTTGTGCCTGCCATTACCGCACTTGCCGGGTTAGTTCCGTGCGCCGAAGAAGGAATAATCACCACATCGCGCTGGCCCTCGCCTCTGCTTTTGTGGTATTCCTGAATCACCATCAATCCTGCATATTCACCTGCAGCACCTGAGTTGGGTTGTAAGCTGACATCGGCCATTCCGGTAATTTCCGACAAATCGCGGCGCAGTTCTTCCATCATTTCGTGGTAACCGCGAGCCTGGTTTTTCGGCACAAACGGATGTAAACCGTTAAATTCAATCCAGCTTAACGGCAACATTTCAGTAGCTGCATTCAGCTTCATCGTGCACGACCCCAACGAGATCATCGATTGTGTTAATGAAATATCTTTTTTGGCCAGGCGTTTAATGTAACGAACCATCTCTGTTTCCGAGCGGTACTTATTAAACACTTCCTCGGTCATAAATTTCGATGTTCTTTTAAACGCAGCATCAATTTCAAATCCTTCAGGATATTCTTCGGCCACCTGCCATTTTTTGTTGGCAGCTTTTGCAAATACTTCTATAATCCAGCCAATATCCTGCGGGTTGGTGGTTTCGTCGATACTGATACCTACATCGCCATTTTCGAAGTAGCGGAAGTTCATTTCCAGCTCGAGCGACAACCATTCAATGTCTTCGCGCATTACATGTTTTGGCAATGCAAAACGGATGGTATCGAAAAAGTTTTTATTGATTTGGGTATATCCCAGTTTTTCAATTTCAATGGCAAGAAATGCAGCGATATTGTGAATGCGCTCAGCAATTCCGATAACACCTTCAGGGCCGTGATAAACACCAAAGAAACCGGCCATAATAGCCAGCAGCGCCTGTGCAGTACAAATATTTGATGTTGCTTTTTCGCGTTTAATGTGCTGCTCGCGGGTTTGCAATGCCATACGAAGCGCCCGGTTTCCGTGTATGTCTTTGGTTACTCCAATAATACGTCCCGGCATGTTTCGTTTAAATTCTTCGCGGGCTGCGAAAAATGCTGCGTGAGGTCCTCCGTATCCCATTGGCACACCAAAACGTTGCGAGTTACCGAATACGATATCAGCTCCCCATTCTCCCGGAGGCATTAGAATGGCGAGTGACATCAAATCGGCAGCAACAGCCACTTTTATCTCTTTTTCGTGTGCTTTTTCAACCAGCTCAGCATAATCAGTTATTTCGCCATCCGAGTTCGGATACTGAACGATTACGCCAAACACATTCTCATCGAAATTAAATTCGTCTTTTGGCTGAATTTTTAATTCGAATCCCAGCGGCAGTGCACGTGTTTTTAATACATCGTGCGTTTGTGGCCACATCTTTTCATCCACCAAAATGGTATTCATTCCGGCCTTCACCATTTTACGTGAACGCAGGTTGGCCATCATTACCATCGCCTCGGCTGCTGCGGTAGCCTCGTCGAGCAACGATGCATTGGCAATGTCCATACCTGTTAAACCACAAACCATGGTTTGGAAGTTCAACAGTGCCTCCAGTCGTCCCTGCGAAATCTCGGCCTGGTATGGTGTGTAAGAAGTGTACCACACCGGATTTTCGAGCACATTACGCAAAACCACTGCCGGAGTAATGGTATCGTAATAACCCATTCCAATATAGGTATTAAATACTTTATTCATTGATGCCAGTTCAAGAATGCGGCGGAAGTACTTTCTTTCCGACAATCCTTCCTTCATTTTTAACGGCTGTTGCAACCTGATGTTTGAAGGTACTGTTTGTTCCAGTAATTCTTCCATCGACGAAACGCCAACATATTCAAGCATTTCGGCAATTTCTACTCCTCGTGGCCCAATATGGCGTGTAACGAATCTATCCTGAGACATTTGCAATATTTATTTTGTAGTGAATTTTCTGCAAGTATATAAACTGAACGGATTTTAAAACATGACTTTAAACAATTTTAAAGTGTTTATTTTCAGGTTAAAAACGGATTATTCTCTTTTTCAAAGCCAAGTGTGGTTTCCGGGCCGTGCCCACAATATACTTTTGTATCGTTTGGCAGCGGGAAAAGTTTTTCTTTAATGTTGGTTATCAAGGTATCAAAATCGCCGCCGGGCAAATCGGTTCTGCCAATACTGCCATAAAATAGTACATCGCCGGCAATTAAAAGGTTATCGGTTGGGCTGTAAAAAACTACATGGCCGGGAGCGTGTCCCGGAACATGAATAACTTCGAGACTTGCTTCCCCAAACTTAATCGTTTGTCCCTCTTCAATAAATTCGTCGATAGGCTTTACCGAATGCATGTTGAAACCATACATTTTCCCCTGATCGATAGCCCGCTCTACCCAAAAGGCATCGTCGGCATGTGCCAAAAACGGAATTTTGTATTCATCGCGAATAAAATCAACCCCCATAATATGGTCGAAATGGCAATGGGTATTGATTATTTTTACCGGTTTCAACTCGTTTCTTTCAATGTAATATTTTACTTCATCCTGCTCTTCTCCGTAGTAAAACCCGGGATCGATCAACACACATTCTTTTGTTTCTTCGTCGGTTAGAACCAGGCTATTCTGGCTCAATGGGTTTACTACAAACTTTTCAACTTTTATCATTTATCAGAAATTTACGGTTCCTTTTAAGAGAGGAACAAAAACAAAGCCTCCATGTTTTTTCATGGTGTAATCATTTTCGCCGGTGCGGATAATTTCGCACATATCCTGGTGTTTATCATTACCCACCGGCACAACAAGTTTTCCGCCTATTTTCAGCTGCGATTTTAAATCTGGAGGCACAGAAGGCGCACCTGCCGTTACCAATATTTTATCGAAAGGCGCAAAATCGGGCAATCCTTTATAACCGTCGCCAAAAAAGCAGGCCGGCTTATACCCTATCGATGGCAAAAACTTATGTGTTTTGGTGTACAACTCTTTTTGTCGTTCAATGGTAAAGACCTTTGCTCCCATTTCAACCAAAACAGCAGCCTGGTAGCCCGATCCGGTTCCAACTTCCAATATTTTTTCGCCCTTTTGCACATCAAGCAGCTGGGTTTGAAAACCTACCGTATAGGGTTGCGAAATGGTTTGTCCGGCACCAATTGGAAATGCCTGATCTTTGTAGGCAAAATTTATAAAACCACTATCCATAAACAAATGGCGCGGCACATTGCCAATAGCCTCCAAAACCGAAGGATTTCGAATCCCCTTCACTTTCAGGCCTTCAACCAAACGCTTGCGCAGGCCTTTATGTCGCGATGTTTCGTTTATCATTTTTACGTAGCTATAACCACAAAATTAATCGAATATACTTACCAACAACAGTTGCTACGCCTAATGAATATTAACATTTAACGTTGATAAATTAACACCTGTTCGTTTTAAAGATGTTGGGCTGTATTCTATATTTGCATTTAAATTCTTTTTAAATAGCGCACTATGTTAAATGTTGGATTAATCGGGAACACTAAAATTCTTGAACCATTTGTAATGGAAATCAAGAAAAACGCCCAAATCAATATTATTGGGAAAGCATCTGTTGGATCGAGCGAAGAGCTGACCGGTTTTCATTATTCCATTCCGGAATTTAACCGGGTTGAATTAATTGAACGCGCCGATTTGATTATCATGGACAACTCAACGCCCATGCCGTTTAAGTTTATGCGCGATATTGTAAAAAAATCGAAACACATATTTTGTGCTGAATATCCCGATCTCACCATCGATGAGTGCACCGAGCTTAATAAATTGATCAACGAATCGCGCTCGGTGGTGCAGGTTACCAATCCGTATTTTTTCTCGCCGGCCATTCAGTGGGCAAATAAAAACATTAAAACCCCGGCGTTTATCGATTATTCCAATTTCGAAAACGATGTAACCGAAAAGAAATCGATGTATTACATGCTGTTAATGCTGTTGAAGCTTACGGGCATTTCTCCGAAGAAAATTGGTGCGGTAACTTTCCCGGGTTATAACAACTCGAAATTTACCAACGTACGCCTTGAGTTTGGCGATGCTTCGGTAGTTAACCTGAATTTTGGAAAACTGGAATCGCTGAAGAATTTTAAAGTCAGAATTTATTCCGACAACCAGTTTGCTACATTTAATTTCAGCAAAGAAAAGTATTTGTCGGATAATAAAACCATTGATTTTGCAGATGACTGCCTGGTGAATGAACTGGATACTTTTATTCAGGCAATTGAAGGAAAGATTAAAAAGACATCTACGCTTGATGATTATTTAATTGCCATGCACGTAACCCAAAAAATCAACAAAAAGATAGCGCAGTTTTCTATTCATTAATACCAACAAAAAACTACTTTTACGGCAACAATATGTATTACAAGGCGTTTTTAATATTGATTGTAAAACGACCTGACTTAATTGCCTGTTAATGAATAAATCGCGGCAAACAGCCAACTATTTATTTTTCGATTTTATTGCTGCAGCGCTTGCCTGGGCTGCTTTTTTTGTGTACCGAAAAGAGATTATTGAACCCCAGCATTTTAACGGATGGGATGTTCCGTTTGAACTTACTCCGCAATTCTATTTAGGCTTACTGATTATCCCTGCTTTTTGGATTACCTTTTACTACATTGTTGGGTTTTACAACAATATTTATCGGCGGTCGCGGCTGCTGGAACTGGGGCAAACCTTCTTTACCTCGGTGGTTGGAGTTGTGGTCATTTTCTTTGTATTTTTATTGGACGACTGGATTGGATCGTATAAAAACTACTACAACCTGGTGTTCACGCTGTTTAGCATGCATTTTTCGCTCACCTATATTTCCCGCCTGATACTTACCACACAAACCATTCATAAAATACACCATCGGAAAATTGGTTTTAACACACTTATTATCGGAAGTAACGAAAAGGCAGTTAAACTTTACAACGAAATGACAAGTCAGGTATGGCCTGCCGGAAATAAGTTTGTTGGTTTTATCGAACTCGAAGAAAACAGCGACTCCGTTTTAGGCGAGCAGCTGCCTATGCTGGGCCACTTAAAAGACATTCTTAACGTTCTGGATAAGGAGCAAATTGAAGAGGTAATTCTGGCGCTTGAAACAAGCGAGCACAATAAACTGAGTGAAATACTTACGATTATTGAAAACCGGCAGATTACCATTTGGGGAATCCCCGATTTGTATGATTTGCTATCGGGCATTACAAAAACCAATACCATATTCGGGAGTCCGCTGATAAAAATCAGCAACGGACTAATGCCCGGTTGGCAGCAAAACACTAAACGTTTACTGGATGTATTGCTCTCTGTAATTGCCATTATTATGTTTTTACCGCTATTTATTGTGCTGGCCATTATCATTAAAACAACATCGAAAGGGCCAATCATTTACAAGCAAGAACGCATAGGCCGATACGGCAAACCATTTTACATTTACAAGTTGCGCAGCATGGTTGACGGAGCGGAAAATGGCTCGCCTGCCCTGTCGTCGGAAAACGATTCACGAATTACACCTATTGGCCGGTTTCTGCGAAAAACCCACCTCGATGAAATTCCCCAGTTTTTTAATGTAATAACGGGAAGTATGTCATTGGTGGGGCCGCGTCCCGAGCGCGAATACTACATTAAACAAATTATTAAACGGGCACCGCATTACACCCACCTGCATAAGCTGCGACCCGGAATTACTTCGTGGGGGCAGGTAAAATGTGGCTATGCATCGAATATTGATGAAATGCTGGAACGCCTTACCTACGACATGATGTACCTGAAAAACATTTCGCTATACATCGATTTTAAAATCCTGATCTACACCATTCTGGTTAGCGTGAAAGGCAACGGGAAATAATACCATCAGTATTCAGTCGCAGTTTTCAGTCACAGTATCCAGAATCGAGTATCAAGTATTCAGAATCCAGCATCCGGAATCAAACAACAAGGTGGTTTGGGCGTTTTGGCAATCAGGCTAGCGGAAATGTTCTTATTGACCGGTATTCCGGGCCGGTTTGTTTTAATATACTCTGAAACAGAACTAGCTCTTTAACATCGATTTTCTGGTATTTTTTCGTTGGCATTTCATCCAGGACGGAGAAAAACCGGTTTCTGTTTTCTACCGATTTAATGCGGCCCAAGGTTAAATGTGCCCTGAATGTTTTTTGCTCGCCATCAAAACCACAGGCTACCACCTGCTCCTCGATTTTCGGCACTAATTGCAACAAGTCCTCCGATTTGTTTAGCTTAATAAACAAAACACGCGGCTGGTTTTTACTTTTAAAATAACCGGTACCTTTTAAGGTGATTTCAAATTTCGATTGCTCAGAAAATAAATCCTCTAAACGACCTACCAGTTCATAAAGTTGCTCGCGTGTTGTGTTGCCGATAAAACGCAGGGTTAAATGAAAATTATTGGGATCAACCCAATTTATCCGGTCGTTGGAGAACCGGTTTTTAAAATGTTGCAGCAGCTTTTGCACTTCCGCGTTCGGAGTAATTTTTATGGCAATAAAAGTTCTGATATGATCGCGCATGCTACAAATATCCTAATTCAATTAATGTTACAATTTCTTCCAGCACCTGGTCTTCCTCATCCGGATCGTAACCGGCTTTTAAATCGTTTCGGAAAAGTTTGGCAATTCCCTGCCAAAAGGTGGCGCTAAATCCTCCCCTGAAATCTTTTATCAAACTGTACGGCGTTCGCTCCGTTTCGCGATTGATCAGTTTCAGCAAAATCCGCCCATCCGAAATCGACCACTTTTTCAATTCATCCTTGTGTTTGTCCAGCAACTCTTTTTCAAGCTGCTTCATCAGTTTACGCTGTTCTTTTCGTGTTTCCAAAACGTAATATTCGGGCTCGTACTTTTTCAGCAGCTCCCGCGCTTCAACAGCCAGCGGATATACCTTTTTTACTTTTTGTATGTAGCGGGTGTAGCGCCGATATTGCCTGTTGTTTTTAAACTCACGATCAGGGAAAACCGGTATCTCTTTTATGTTCTTGAAAATAATGGTATCGCCATCCTGGATATAGCCCATAACTGCACCGGAAGTATCCTGCTCCTGAGCTCCGGCAAGCCAGGTTCCCATCAAAAAAGCCATTATTAACAACAGTCTCTTCATTAAAATATTTTTAACAACATAAATGTAGAACGAAATAATCGTTAATCAATTACGGACCATACAAAGTTTATATCTTTGGTGCCGAAAACAAAAGATTATACGCGATTATGCAAACATCGGTTCATTCAGAAATTGGCCAATTGGAAGGTGTTATTATCCACACCCCAGGTTCGGAAGTTGAAAACATGACTCCGGCAAATGCCGAGCGCGCACTGTACAGCGACATTTTAAATTTGTCGATTGCCTCGACCGAATATGCCCAGTTTGAAGGCGTGCTAAAAAAAGTATCGAAGGTTTTCCAGGTGAAAGACCTGTTGGCCGATATACTGGCGATTGACGCAGTAAAAACAAAGTTACTGAACGAGATCTGCATGACCGAATACATCGATTCGTGCCAGCAAATGCAGGATACCGATGCGAAGACACTGGCAACAATGCTGATTGAAGGAGTGGTACTGGAGAAAACTAACCTTACCAATTACCTGAGCAACGAACGTTTTTTGCTGCGGCCATTGCACAACCTGTTTTTCACACGCGACTCGGCAATGGCAATGAAAGACAATATGCTTATCGGGAAAATGGCCAATCCCGTGCGCGAGCGGGAATCGCTGATTATGGAGGCCATTTACAAATATCATCCTGGTATTGAAAGCCATGTTTTGAACCCAGCCAAACCGGAAGCGAACATTATGGTGAACCGAAAATCGATGGTAGAAGGCGGCGATGTGCAAATTGCCCGCGACGATATTTTTGTTATCGGAACCGGCGTACGAACCAGCACCCAGGGAATTGACTTTATCATTGAAAATATCAAAAAGCACAAAAAAGGGAAACAACATATTATCGTTCAGGAACTGCCCGAAACACCCGAGTCGTTTATTCACCTCGACATGGTTTTTACTTTTCTTAACACCGATGAATGTATGGTTTATCCGCCCGTAATTTTCGGGATGAGCCGTTTTAAAACCATTCACATTGAAATAAAAAATGGCGAAGTTAGCCGCATTGAAGAAATGCCCAATCTGCCAAAAGCCCTGAAAAAGCTGGGCATGGATTTAAAACCGATTTCGTGCGGTGGCAACAGCGATGAGTGGATTCAGGAACGCGAACAATGGCACAGCGGGGCTAACTTTCTGGCATTTGCACCGGGAAAAATAATTGGCTATCAGCGCAACGTACACACCATTGAAGAGCTGCACAAAAACGGCTACGAGGTAATTGCTGCTACCGATATCATTTCGGGAAAAACTTCGGTTGATGATTACAAAAAATGTGTAGTAACAATCGCCGGATCGGAGCTGGCGCGCGGTGGAGGCGGTGCCCGATGCATGTCGCAACCATTCCGACGAGCAGCTGTGAACTGGTAGAATGCTATTAACAAGAAAAGATTTATGCGCAAACTCAGAAATATAGAACTTGGCCGCTTAAGCGTTGAAGAATACAAACAATCGACAAAAACACCTATTGTTGTGGTGCTCGATAATATAAGAAGCTGCAACAACATTGGCTCGGTGTTTCGCACTTCGGACGCATTGCTGATTAATAAAATTTACCTGTGCGGAATTACTGCCACACCTCCCAATAACGAAATCAGGAAAACAGCGCTTGATGCCGAAAAATCGGTTGACTGGCAATATTTTGAACACACCGAAGAAGTGGTTAAAAAGCTTCAGGAAGAAGGATTTAAAGTTTATGCCATTGAACAGGTGGAAAACAGTATTATGCTGCCCGATTACCAACCGGCCAACGATGAAAAAGTGGCGCTGGTTTTTGGCAACGAAGTGAAAGGTGTAAAACAAAGCGTGGTGAATCTTTGTGATGGCAGCATTGAAATTCCGCAATACGGCACCAAACATTCATTCAACATTTCGGTAAGTGCAGGAATTGTTCTGTGGGATATTTTTCAGAAAATTTCAAATTAAAAATAAAGCCACTAAGGCACGAAATATAAAAAGAGAAGAGCTGCAAACTTCGCAGTTGATCATTCTTTGTGGTAATTTTTTTTAAATGTTACGCTGAAAGAAGTGATAGCCTGACTTCGAGTCAGACCATCACTTGTGGATTTTCAAACATTTTCCTTATTTTTAAGGGAATCTTAAATATTCCCAAATGGCTATCTCACAAAATATGCCCGAAGAGTTTCTGCAATACATTTGGCAAAACCGGCTTTTCACAACAAATCAGTTACAAACGGTTGAAGGCGACCGGCTGGAGATTATCGACCAGGGACGTAAAAATACCAACTCCGGACCCGATTTTTTTAATGCAAAGATCAAATTAAACGAAACAACCTGGGCCGGAAATATCGAAATCCATAAAGCAGCATCCGATTGGCACAAACACGACCACACCAACAACAAAGCCTATGACAATGTTATTTTACACGTGGTTGAAACGGCCGATACTTCCATTGCCCGAAGTAACGGAGAAATAGTTCCGACACTGATTCTGAGCTACCCGGAACAGCTAAAGCACAATTACCAGAATCTGATTAATGCCCAAACCTGGATCGCCTGCGAAAACCAGTTTCATAAAATTGATCCGATACTGCTGCAACTGGGTTTTAACCGACTGATGATTGATCGGCTGGAAACCAAAACACAGGCCATTGTTGAGCTGCTGGAGCAAAATAACAACAATTGGGAAGAGACTTTTTTTCAACTGTTGGCACGCATGTTTGGGTTTAAAGTTAATGCCGTTCCCTTTGAATTGCTGGCCAAATCGCTCTCCATAAAAACGCTGCTAAAACACAAAAACAGCCTTTTTCAGCTGGAAGCCTTGTTGTTCGGTAATTCAGGATTACTGAACCAGCAATTGTTAGGCGACGAGTATTATCTCCGGCTTCGCGATGAGTATTCTTTTCTGTACAAAAAATACAATTTAAAAGGAATTGAAGGCCATTTATGGAAATTTATGCGTTTGCGTCCGCCTAATTTTCCCACGATCCGCATTTCGCAGCTGGCGGCACTTATTTACCAATCGGAAGGTTTGTTTTCAAAAATCATGGACATTGAATCCACCGAAAAACTAAAGCAATTGTTCAAGGTAAAAGCATCCGAATACTGGGATACACACTACAATTTTAATAAAGCATCGAAAAATACCCAGGCGAAAGAACTGGGCGATACAGCAGCCCATATTCTGATTATCAATGTTATTGTTCCGTTTTTATTTGTGTATGGCGAAAAACAAAATAAACCCCACTTAAAAAACCGCGCACTCGGATTTCTCGAAAATCTTCCGGCCGAAAGTAATTCCGTCATTTCAAAATGGGCAAAACTGGGCGTTCAGGCGCGCTCTGCTTTCGATTCGCAAGCCTTACTTCAACTAAAAAACTATTACTGCGAATCAAAAAAATGTTTAAATTGCCAATTAGGGGTGAAATTAGTTTCATCCATATAAAATCAGGACGACTAACATGCCTACAAGTAGCCAACAGTATAATAAATTTCAAGCCGTATCGAGCCGCACACTTAAGGTGGGTATTGCCCTGCTGCTTTCCATTCTTTCGTTTGGAACAGCCGGGTATTACTACATTGAAGACCTAACGCTGCTGGAAAGTTTGTACATGACGGTGATCACCGTATCAACCGTTGGCTTTAAGCATGTAGGCCACGAGCCCACCGAAACCGGAATGCTGTTTACCATTATTCTGATTATTTTTAGTTTAGGAAGTTTGGCATATGTGGGTTCGAATATGGCGCGGTTTATTTTCGACGGAGAGTTAGCAAACTATATAAAAACGTACAGGGTGGATAAGAAAATTGCAAAACTAAAGGACCACGTTATTATTGTGGGCTACGGCAGAAATGGCGAGCAGGCAGCCATGGAACTGGAAGAAAACAATGTGGAGTTTGTTATTCTCGACAAACGCGATAACGTTATTTCGAGAATACGACAGAACCCGAACTTATTATACATTAAAGGCGATGCAACGCACGAAGAAACGCTGGAACAAGCCGGTATTCATCGGGCAAAAGCATTAATTGCCACCACCCCAACCGATGCCGATAATGTTTTTGTAGTGCTTACCGCCCGAAGTATGAACCCGGGGCTTACGGTTATCAGCCGCGCATCAGAGCTGGAAAGCCAGATGAAACTAAAACGCGCCGGCGCTACCAACGTAATTATGCCCGAACGTATTGGCGGGCAGCGTATGGCAAAACTGGTTCACCAACCCGATGTGGTTGAGTTTATCGAGTATATTTTGCTGCAAAAATCGCAGGATGTTACCCTGGAAGAGGTTTCGTGTAAAAATCTGGCGCAACGCTTTGTTGGCAAATCAATTGCCGAACTGAAAGTACGCGAAACAACCGGTGCCAACATTATCGGAATAAAAATAAGTGGCGCCCGTTACGTTTTTAACCCCGATCCGCAAATGATACTTTCGCGCAACGATCAGCTTTTTGTTTTGGGAAATCCGACCCAAATAAAACGCCTGAAAGAAGTAATGGCAAGCGAGGGATAAACAGAAAGATTGTTTCATTCAAACAAAAACTACTTTCTTCCTAAAAAAAATTCCTTAATTGCACAGTAATAAATGACAAACTGGCTGCCGGAAAAAGCTGACCATAACAGCAAAGCCAACTTTTACTACATTTGTTTGTTTTACCATTTTAAACAGCGTGCCAATCAATATGCCCGTAGCTTTTAAAAGAAAAATAAAATTTGAGTACCGAATCACCTTTCTCTATCTGCTTATCGGTGGGCTTTGGATCATTTTTTCTGATCGGTTTTTATTAACGCTCACCCAGGACCAGGAATTATTAACGCAATTTCAAACCTATAAAGGGTGGTTTTATGTAGTAGCAACATCAGTACTCTTGTTTTTGCTATTAAAGTCGCACCTTAAAAAATTACGGAAGGCAGAAGCGGAAGCAAAAAAAAGCAACGACTTAAAAACAGCATTTCTACAAAATATTTCGCACGAGATAAGAACTCCGATGAATAGCATTGTTGGTTTTTCTGACATTCTGAACACCCAGAAATTCAATGAAGAAGAACTAAACCAGTACCTGGCCATCATTCGAAACAGCTCAAATCAATTGCTGTATATCGTCAATCAACTGCTCGATATTTCCATGATTGAATCGGGTAATGTAAAAGTATTCAGGAACACCTTTACTCTGAACAAAATGATTGATGAAATAAATGCAGCTTTTAGCCCCCTTGTTAAGGATTCGATAAAATTTGTGGCAGAAAAAGGGCTTAGCGATAACGAAAGCTACATTGTTACCGATGCCGGAAAACTTCGGCAGATAATTATGAATTTGCTCAACAACGCCAATAAATACACGGCGGCAGGCACCATAAAATTAGGCTATACGCTTGAGAATAATATGCTGAGATTTACAATCGAAGACTCAGGTATTGGCATTGCTTTCGACCAACAGCAGTATATTTTTCAACGTTTTCAAAAGGCACATAACGAACATAAAGAATTCTACGATGGTGTGGGCCTCGGACTTTCAATTTGCAAAGGCAACATCGATCTGCTAAAAGGAGATATTGGCTTTACATCGACCACAGGCGAAGGATCAACGTTCTATTTTCGCATTCCCTATACGCCGGCTTCACGGTAAACTGATTGCCTTCTCACAAAACACATTAACATAGTTTAGTTTTTTTTCAGCATCCTTAAAACAAGTATTCACGAACTTAGTGCTGAAAACTAAACGAGTATGAAAACATTAACCATTCTGTTAACCATTACCTGTTGCATAAATGTTTATGCCCAGGATTCTCCCACCTTTATCATTGAAGGAAGAACGGTAAACAACCAGGGACTTCCAATTGCCGATGTGTATGTTATTAATCCACGAACGTTAGAAAAAGATATTACAAGAGCCAACGGAGTTTTTAAGCTTTCGGTAAGCGCGCAGGATTCGCTGATTTTCTCGCACATCTCCTATTTTCGGATAGCGGTTAAGGTGCAGAATTTGCTGCAGAATCAGATCATTACAATGGAAGCGGAAGATGTGCAGATTCCCGAGGTAGTGGTTAGTCCGGAACAAAAAACCGACTTAAAACGCGCACAAGAAAATCTTGATTTTTTAGATGATTACAAACCGCTCAAGTACAACAAAATGAAACCGGAAAGCGATCCAACCACAACGATAATGACTGAACATAACCGGTTGATGCGAACCGAGGCGGGTTCCATAAGTTTTTTGCCGATTTTGGGTGTTCCCCTGATAGCCATCGACAAGGCCGTTCAAAAACGAAAAAGGCGTAGAATGTACCAAACAGATTATTATTCCACCCGAAAAGTAGTAAAACCACCAATAAAGAATAAAGAACCGGACGAAGACAATTAACCTTCCGGCTCTGCATCAAAACGCTGGATAAAGTCGGTTGACAGCACCCTAAACTCCGTTCTACGGTTAATTCCGCGGGCAATTTCCTGCTGCGCTTCGGGCAATTTCAGAATAAACTCTTCCGTTAGCTCATCGCCGCGTTTCAGGAAATCGTATTGATTGGCCAATTTCCGATTCACTGTTTTTGGCCAGGTTTCGCCATAACCTTTTGCCACCAAACGTTCCGGGTTTATTCCTTTTTCTATCAGGTAATCCACTACACTTTGTGCACGTTTTTGCGACAGGTCGAAGTTAAACTGGTCGCTGCCAACATAGTCGGTATGCGCCATTAACTCAATGGTTATGGTTGGGTTAAAAACCAAAATCTGAACCAGGGTATCGAGCGCCGATTTCGAGCTTTCCAACAGTTCCCAGCTGCCAAATTCGTAGTTAATATTATCAACTTTTATAGGCGCATCGGTTGGAGTGAGGTTCATGGTAAAGCGAAAATCCTTACTATCGTCCAGGCCAATGGTATTTACTGCTGCTTTATCGCGCAGAAAACCGTCTTTGAACGCCGCAAAAACATATTCGGTTTCAGGCTTTAGTTTCATTTTAAACTTACCACCACGGGCACGAATTTTCAGGTTGGTACCGTCGGTGCCAATTACACGCATGGTTGATCCATCCAGGTGCGATGCCGTTTCTTTATTGAAAACATCAATTTCTATCTGGTAAACTTTCGGAGGGACCACAAAAGAGTAGATATCGTCGCCACGCGATCCTTTACGGTTCGAGGTGAACATTCCTTTGTTTTCACCGCTTACAAATGCAATTCCAAAATCGTCGGAAGGCGAATTCATTGGCGATCCCATATTTTCAACCACCAAAATTCCATCGTCGTTTTTGAAGGCGTGATAAAGATCGAAACCTCCCTGCCCGATGTGACCGTTCGAAGCAAAATAAAGATCTCCGTTATCGCGTACAAAAGGGAACATCTCGTCGGCCGAAGTATTTACTGCTGGGCCAAGATTTACCGGTCTTCCAAACGACCCACCGTCAACCGTTGCTTTCCAGATATCTTTTCCGCCCTGACCTCCGGGCATGTCTGAAACAAAATAGATCTCCGTTCCATCGGGATTAAGAGCGGGATGTGCTGCAATAATACTGTCGCCAACAATTTGCAGTTTTATCGGATTTGACCACGATCCGCGCGACTGCGAAGTGGAGTATAATTCGGCTCCCATAGGCTGCGATTTATCGTAACGACAACGTGTAAATATCATTTCCTCGCCACTTGAGCTTAAGCTAACAGCCCCTTCTTCATCGCCGGTATTAATAATCATATTCTCATCGAGCAATCGGGGTTTTTCCCATTTCTGACGCTGAATACCAAAAGTTGCACGATAAATATCGGTGTATTTTTGCCCGGTAATCATACTTTCTTTTTTACCGGTAGAGGCTTCCCGCGATGAAGTAAAATAGATTTCGTTATCGCGGCCACCAACAAAAACAGGTGCAAAATCGCTCTCACGTGAGTTGATTTCTTTTATCGGATTTATGATGTGGCGCGTAGGATTGGCCACCCATTCCTGCGTTTTTTGCATGGCTTCAACACCATCTAAAGCACGTTCGTCGCCCGGAACTGCATCAAGGTAAGTGCGGTAGGTTTCGTAGGCCTCTTCGTATTTTTGGGTAATTCGCAACATGTCGGCATAATGCAACAGTGCTTCAGTATCATCATATCCCAACCGAATAGCAAATTTATAATTCTGGGCAGCATAATCATACAATCCAATTGCGCGGTAACATTCTGCCAACTGATATGCGTATTCAATCCGCTTTTGGCGGTTCTTTTCATTTTTTCTGGCCTTACGGTATTTTTCAATGGCTTTGTAATATTCGCCAATATCCTGCGACAGCGTAGCATCGCGCCCGTATCTGGCCGATCCGCAACCACTTAAAAATATGATTATAATAATAAAAACAGCTAGTTTAACCTGCTTCATACCCATTCAATTTCGGGGAATAAAAGTAAAATTTTTTTACCGACTATTTCCAATAATATCGTTTAGTCTTTTATCTAACGAATTATTAGTTGCTTAAGTATATGGCAGCAAAAAAAGACTTTCCGAAAATCAGAAAGTCCTTTTTGTAGCGTTGTAAACTTCTTTTTATCGAACAAAAAGCAGCTCGCGGTATTTTGGCAACGGCCATTTTTCGTTGTCAACAATCAGCTCAAGCCGGTCGATATGGTCGCGAATTTCATCCAGGAAAGGACGAACTTCTTTATCGTACTCTTTTGATCTTTCAACCACATCTTCCACCTTATTTGCTTTGGCACGCGCAGCAATCATATCTTTGCGTTTTGCTTTAATCGCAGAGATATGGCCTCCCACTTCCCTTATCAGTTCTAACCTGCCACCTGCCAGCGACAGAAATTCTTCCTCGGGGAATACTTCTTTCAGGTTTTTCACATTTTCCAGCAGCATAGTCTGATACTCCACTGCTGTTGGCACAATGTGGTTAATCGCAATATCGGCCAGAACACGCGATTCAATCTGCCCCTTCATAATGAACTTCTCGTATTCAACCTCTACCCTGCCTTCAATTTCGGATTTATTGAAAATGCCGTTTCGGGTGAACAGGTCGATACAATCCTCGCGCAGGTAGGCTGCCAGCGATTCCGGCACATTTCCAATATTTGTCAAACCTCTTTTGTCGGCTTCTTTTACCCAATCTTCGCTGTAACCATCGCCGTTAAAACAAATGGGTTTTGTAGCAATAATTAACGTTTTCAATACCTGGAAAATCGCCTCATCTTTCTTCACCCCTTTTTCAATCAGGGTATCTACTTCAATTTTAAACTTTTTCAGCTGATCGGCAACTGCTGTGTTCAGCACAATTAAGGCAGAAGCATTGTTAGCCATCGATCCTACAGCGCGGAACTCAAAACGGTTTCCGGTAAAGGCAAATGGCGATGTGCGGTTTCTGTCGGTATTGTCGAGAATAATTTCCGGAATACGGCCAATATTCAGTTTTAGTGCTGTTTTTTCATCGGGTGTCATTTTGCGGTCAACCACGGCCTCTTCCATTAAATCGAGCATCGCCGAAACTTCCGATCCGAGGAAAACCGAAATAATTGAAGGAGGTGCTTCATTGGCTCCCAGGCGGTGCTGGTTCGATGCCGTTAAAATACTGGCTCGCAGCAAATCCTGATTATCGTAAACCGCTTTTAATGTATTGATTACAAACGTTAAAAACTGCAGGTTCGATTTCGGATTTTTTCCCGGCGAATACAAATTCACACCCGTGTCGGTTGATAACGACCAGTTGTTGTGTTTTCCCGATCCGTTAATTCCTGCAAATGGTTTTTCATGAAAAAGAATGCGGAATTTATGACGACGGGCAATTTTCTGCATAATGTCCATACACAACTGGTTATGGTCGTTGGCCAGGTTAGCCTCTTCGTAAATCGGTGCCAGCTCAAACTGGTTTGGCGCTACCTCGTTATGGCGCGTTTTTACCGGAATTCCCAATTTGTAAGCCTCATTTTCAACATCCTGCATAAATCGGTTTACACGCGTTGGAATAGAGGAAAAATAGTGGTCGTCGAGTTGCTGATCTTTCGACGATGCGTGGCCCATCAGTGTTCGTCCGGTTAAAACCAGGTCGGGACGAGCCATATACAAAGCTTCATCAATCAGGAAGTATTCCTGTTCCCAGCCCAGGTTCGCCTGAACCCGGGTAACATTTTTATCGAAATACTGGCACACGCTGGTAGCCGCTTTGTCGATTGTATTTAGCGCACGCAGCAAAGGTGTTTTATAATCGAGCGCCTCACCGGTAAACGAAATAAAAATGGTAGGAATGGTAAGCGTAGTTTCACTGATAAACGCCGGCGACGATGGATCCCAGGCCGTGTAGCCACGCGCTTCAAAAGTCTGGCGAATTCCACCACTCGGAAACGACGAAGCATCGGGTTCCTGCTGCGCCAGTAATTGGCCGGAGAATGATTCGATCACGCCTCCGTCGGCACCATGCACAATAAAGGCATCGTGTTTTTCGGCTGTACCATCTGTTAAGGGATGAAACCAGTGCGTGTAGTGGGTTGCACCGTTTTCAATGGCCCAGGCTTTCATTCCCTGAGCTACCTGGTCGGCCATTTTCCGGTCAACCGTAGTTCCTCGTTCAACGGCATCGGTTACTGCTTTATAGGCTTCGCGCGACAAATACTTTTTCATTTTTGCCTGATCGAAAACCATCATGCCATAGTAATCCGAAACCAGGTTCTCTTCGCGTTCGATTTCCACCGGTTTCCGGTTAAGCACTTCGTCGAGTGCCTTAAATCTAAATTGTGCCATGATTAATCTTATTTAAGTCTGTTTTTTGTCTATATTCAAAAATAATATTTTTCATCTTCAGCACTGACATTTATCACACCTAAACTTCGTTTTTTAAGATTATTTTTATTTCAACCCGACAAACAGAGGGGTCATTTCAATTTTTTTCTACTTTTCAACAAAATAACACACCATTTTCCCACCCTCACAAACGAAAGTTACATTCTCTATATTTGTTATTTCCTCAAACATCGTTTATTTTGACCTGAAATATTTATGAAAATTTTCACACGAAGTATTGACGACTGACAATCAGAATGATCCGCATTGGATTAAAATAATTGTATAATTTTAAATGTTAAGGTTAAGCCTGACAAACAACCGAAATTGAATTATTTCGCCAACTCGTGGATAATTAACTTATTTTTAGTAATCAGTACAGGTTAAATCAAATATTACGCTAGTAATGGATAAGCAAGAAATACTAACCAAAATAAAAGAACGAAATTTTACAAAAATAAAGTTTGCCGTAGCCGATATCGACGGAATTTTACGGGGCAAATACATTCATAAAAACAAGTTTTTGAATGCACTGGAAAACGGGCTGGGATTTTGCGATGTAATTTTTGGCTGGGACTGTGCCGACAAGTGCTACGAAAACAGTGAGCTCACGGGCTGGCACTCTGGTTACCCCGATGCCAAAGCCAGTATTGCCCCCGAAACTTACCGCCAAATTCCGTGGGACGACAACACGCCATTTTTATTAGGCGATTTTAGCAACGACCCCAAATATGCCGAGGCAGTTTGCTCGCGCAGTTTGTTGAAACGCATTGCGGCCCAAAGCGAAGAAATGGGCTTTAAACCCATATTTTCGCAAGAATTTGAGTGGTTTAATTTTTTGGGAACACCCAGCGAAATTGCCGAAGCCGGTTATAAAGATTTGCGCCCCATTACGCCTGGAATGTTTGGTTATTCTATTTTAAGGACCTCGCTGAACCAGCCGTATTTTAACGACTTGTTTGAAATGCTTCAGCAGTTTGACATACCAATTGAAGGCATGCACACCGAAACCGGCCCGGGAGTTATGGAGGCTACGGTTATCTACGACGACATTCTGGCTGCTGCCGACAAGGCCCTGCTGTTTAAATCGGCGGTAAAAGAAATTGCCTACAAACACAATTTCATGGCTACGTTTATGGCCAAATGGAATAAAAATCTGCCGGGCTGTGGAGGCCACATTCACCAGAGTTTATGGGATTTGGACAAAAAGCAGAATTTGTTTTTCAATGCGAATTCGGCAGACGGAATGAGTGCAAACATGCAACACTACATTGCCGGGTTGTTAAAATGTCTTCCTGAAATACTGCCATTATTTGCGCCTAACCCAAACAGCTACAAACGCCTGAGTGGAGGCGACTGGGCTCCCCGAACACTCACCTGGGGAATCGACAACCGTACTTGTGCTGTTCGCGCTATTCCAGGAGGCGAAAAATCTACCCGCATCGAACTGCGCGTTCCCGGATCAGATACCAACGCCTACCTGGCACTCGGTGCTTCGCTGGCTGCCGGACTCTACGGCATAAAAAACAAATTACCACTGAAAATTGCCCCCACCAAGGGAAATGGTTACCTGGAAACAGGCAATGGCTTGCTTCCCGATTCGCTGGAAAAAGCAACAAAAAAAATGGCCGAATCGGAAATTGCCAACGAATTGTTCGGCAAAGCATTTGTAAAACATTTCACCCTAACCCGCGAATGGGAATGCCAACAAATTGACAACAACGATCAGCAGTGGGAACTGAAAAGGTATTTCGAAATAATTTAAAACAACACAAAGACTGCAAGGCAAAACCAACTAACTTTGAAAAAACAAAAAAAGAAAATGCAGAAACTGGATTATGGAGAGATAATAAAACTTGCCTGGAAAGAATTTGATGGCGAACGACACGAAATAAAAGGTGTTTTTGATGTAAGCGCCAAGGTTTCCACCAACCATGTGTACAAGATATCGTTTTACCAACGCGAACCTGTTTTTGCAAAAATCTCGGAATACGGCAATTTTGAAGACTTCAGGGAAGACCACATTATTATAAACAACCTGGCCAACAACCTCGAATACCCTTATCAACAGTTTTTGGCGCAATCGCTGGTTAAACGCAACGAGCTGTACATTTACCGCTACCACGAACGCGAGCGAAGTGCCTGGGTGGTGTTTTACAATCCTATTCAAATTCGCCACAAACTGCCCCGCCGTCTGGATGAAAAACACATAAAAAAACTGGGCCGCGAGCTGGCACGTTTTCATAAAGCGTGCACCAACGTTTCGAACCAGTTGCCGCATTCATCGAAAAATGTAATTACTGATATTCAGAAACTAAAACGCTCGATTCACAAAAGCGAAATACAAATGCAAGAGTCGCACAAGGATTTGATTTTGCGCCATGCTGATCATTTTTTGGAGAATGCCGACCGGGTGAATTACAACACCGAAATTGAAACCATTCCTGTTTTGGTTGACTGGAACATTGGCAATTTTTCAATAACCGGCGACGGCAGGTTTTACTCGCGCTGGGATTACGACTG
Organism: Draconibacterium orientale; assembly: GCF_900111425.1. Lineage (NCBI taxonomy): Bacteria > Pseudomonadati > Bacteroidota > Bacteroidia > Marinilabiliales > Prolixibacteraceae > Draconibacterium > Draconibacterium orientale. The sequence continues at coordinate 158,584 of NZ_FOHT01000004.1, forward strand.
GTTTCGAATGTCGTCGCGCGTAATGGACTTTTACTTTTTTAGCCGCGTGGTTTCCGATGTTGGCGACCGCACAGTTTTTAGTTACAAGGTTGACACCTTAATGGAAGATCGCTTTATGCTGTTTTTGAAAGAATACCACAAAATTTTTCCGCTCACACCACCCGAAGTGCATTTAATTAAAGAAGTTTACCGCTTTTTTATTTTAAACTATGTTATTAAAGACGGGCCATACTTTTTCAGAAAATACTATTCAACGAAACTGATTAAGGAAGCTTACGAAACTTATTTCCCTGCCATGGAAGCCAATTACCGGGTAGAGAAGATTTTGAAAACATTAAAACTCTGATGCTGTACGATTATGAGAACAAAAAGTTTTAGAAGTGTAGTAAAAAACTACCGGGCCGTATTTTTTGATGCCTTTGGTGTATTAAAAAATCATTCGGGACTGATTGAGGGAGTAGGAAATACGTTTAATTATCTGGAATCGAAGGGCATTCCGTACTACGTATTAACAAACGACTCATCAAGAAGTCCGGAAGAACTATCGAACTGGTATCAGAAAAGAGGCCTGACTACCATTACCACCGATAAAATTTTATCGTCGGGAATGCTGGCCATGGAGTTTTTTAAAACAAAACTGGAGAATGGCAAAGCAGTGGCTTACCTTGGAACTAAAGATTCGGCTCATTACCTGGAAACAGCAGGGCAAAAAACAGTACCCATCAGCGAAGTAGATCTCAATAATCTCGACCATATTAAATCGTTTGCTTTTCTCGACGACGAAGGATTCGACTGGAACAAGGATATCGACAAAACCATTAACCTGCTGCGCCACAAAAACATGACCGTTATTGTAGCCAATACCGATATTAACTACCCGGTAAATAAAAACGATATTTCGGTGGCCATTGGCGGACTGGCCGATCTGGTTGAACAAATTTTAGGAAAGAAATTTATACGTTTCGGGAAACCCGATGCCCAAATGTTTTTACTGGCTTACGAACGTGCTATGCAGGATGTACCCAACATTCAAAGAAACGAGATTTTAATGGTTGGCGACACGCTTTTTACCGATATTATTGGCGGAAACAAATTCGGACTCGACACCGTACTCGTACTCTCGGGAAATACCCTGCCCGATAACGCAAAAATTAAAATAATTGGCTCGGGAATTATTCCAACTTACGTTTGCGACTCGGCAGTTATTGAGCCCTAATGAACGTTTGGATGCTGGATACTGGATGCTGGATACTGGATGCTGGATACTGGATACTGGATACTGGATACTGCGTGGAGAAAGGATGTCATCTTTATTTTTAGCGGACATAAAGATGACATCCCTGAGTTACTGGATGCTGGATTCTTGAGACTGTAAACTGAGACTCGATACTCAATGCTGGCATGCAAAAACCCATAGCTCTTTTATCACTTTTGCTCCCGATGCTGCGATCGGGATTTGGCTTTGGCCGATTTTCAATTCGAGCAGCAGAGCTATTCTCAACTTTTACCTTTTGCCTTTTACCTTGACAATTCTACTGCCACCGTTTTCAATGCATGAATCAGCAATTGATCCTTTTCCCGTCCTTTTGAAGCGATTCGGATGTGCTTATCATCAAGCCCTGTTTTGTTGGAACAATCGCGCACGTACACGCCAAAATCCTGCAGTAATTTCATTTGCAAATCGTAGGCGCTCATGGCAAAATTTATTTTCAGCAGAATAAAATTGCTATTGGTGGGGTAAACTTCATAGCCATTAATTTCAGCTAGTGCCTTATGCAGCTCCCGCACATCGGAAATAACATGTTTGCGGGCCTGGTGGTACTCAGCATCAGTATCTTTTAGCTGCGTTAAAAAATACTCGGCCAGTGTATTTATATTCCAAACGGGCAATGCATTTCTAATTTGTCTCAGGTAATATTCGTTGGCGGTGCAACAGTAACCCAAACGCAAGCCCGGCACACCACAATGTTTACTCATGCTGCGTACAATTACCAGGTTCTGAAATTGCTCAACTTTTGGCATAAGCGTCGGTATTTCTTCGCCGGCAAAATCAATAAACGACTCATCAAGCAACACCAGTTTTAAATGCTTCATGCGGTTTAAAAAACCGGTTATATTTTCAACCGAAAGCAACTGCCCCGTAGGATTTCCGGGATTAATAATTAGTGCCGATGAAATTTCTTCGTCAACCAGCCAATCGGCATATTCTTCCAAATCGAGCTGATATTGTTTGTCGGCCGGCAACTGAAACAGCCTTACCTTTTGCTGATTCTGAACCTTCTCGATGTATTCGCTAAAAGTAGGAACAGGAATGCCCATATCTTCAACAAAATTGTTTTGAATAATCGTAATCAGCTCGGTGGCTCCGTTCCCCAAAACAAGGTATTCGGGATTCACGTGCACTACGGCAGCCAAATCCTGTTGCGCCAATTTCGGATTACTCGACGGATAGGCTTTTATTACCTCGGGCAATTTATCCTGAAGTTTTTGCAGCAAAGCCTCTCCGGGGAAATAAGGATTTTCAATGAAACAAAAATCCACCACATCAGCCAGCTGTTCTTCTCCAACAATATCAACCAACGACGGCGAATGCGAAGTCTCATCAAATAACTCACGTTTTATCTCAATTTGTTTCCTCAACATGGCTTTTACTATTAGGCATTACTATTTGCGACGACAAATTTGATCAAAAAAAAACTGCCCCACAATAAGGACAGTTTCTTTTTAACTTTGCAAATTATGTCTTAAATTTTTGCAGCATGAACAGTTTTAATAATTCGTGCTCCAATTTTATAAGGGTCGCCGTTTGATGCAGGACGACGGTCTTCCAAACGACCTTTCCAGCCATCTTCAACAGTTCCAACAGGAATACGGATAGAAGCGCCACGGTCTGAAACACCATAGCTAAACTCAGTAATTGACTGCGTTTCGTGCAAACCAGTTAAGCGCTGGTCGTTGTAGGCTCCGTAAACATCGATATGCTCTTTAATGTTTTTACCGAACTCTTCGCAAATGGCAGTAAATACTTTTTCGTCGCCACAAGTTCTCATTAATCCGTTCGAGAAGTTAGCGTGCATACCCGAACCGTTCCAGTCAAGGTCTTTTCCAAGTGGTTTTGGATGCCACTCCACATCTACACCATATTTTTCAGCTGTACGCTCCAAAAGGAAACGAGCCATCCAAATTTGGTCGCCCGCACTGTGTGCCCCTTTGGCAAAAATCTGGAATTCCCACTGTCCGGCAGCTACCTCGGCGTTGATACCTTCAACATTCAAACCTGCTTCCAAACAAAGATCAAAATGCTCTTCAACAATTGCACGACCGAATGCTTTAGAACCACCTACACCACAGTAATAAGGTCCTTGTGGAAGGGGGAAACCTCCTGCGGGGAAACCTAAAGGTAAACGAGTTTGCGGATCGTACAGAAAATATTCCTGCTCGAAACCGAACCAGAAATCTTCATCTTCTTCTTCGATATGAGCACGGCCATTAGTTTCATGAGCACTTCCATCAGGATTCAGAACTTCAGTTAAAACAAGGTAAGCATTTTTGCGGTCCGGGTCGGGACAAATAAAAACAGGCTTCAATAGAAGGTCAGAAGCGCCACCACCGGCCTGGTTAGTTGAAGATCCATCGAAAGACCATATTGGACAATCTTCCAATTTACCGCTAAAATTATCTGCTACACGCGTTTTAGCTCTAAGCTGCTGAGTTGGTACACTACCGTCCAACCAAATGTATTCCAATTTTGATTTCATGATGTAATAAATTTTATATAAATATAGATTTTTTCTAACTGTCGATCACAAAAATAGAAGCAAATGAAACTAATAAATCCATTTTGCTAACATTTTGTAATAAATTAATACAAAATTTACATTGAAAATAGATTTTTGTCATGCACCCAAAAAACAACGACACCCCCTCAAAATTTATGCATTTTTATCAATTATCGATCACAATAAATGAATACCCCTACCCGATATTTACATCTTTTTTGCCACAACACCCCCAAAATTTTAAGACACCCCGCATTTTATTATTTTTCATCGGTACATATTGTAGATTTTATTGAGGAAATGTAATTTTAATCTCACAAGCATTACTAATTGAAAGATTGAAAACAAAAACAATAATTGAAAAATTAAAAACCAATACATGCACTATGAAAGTTGACAGACGTGATTTTATTAAAACAAGTGGTATGTTTGCAGCGGGAAGTATGGTTTTACCTCCCTTTGTGCAATCGTGCCAAAACGTACAAATTTCAGCAGACGTGAAAAGTTATTTAGATCATTTTGAAGTGACTACCGAAATGTTGCAAAAAGTTATTGCAACAGCCATGAGCAAAGGCGGCGATTATGCCGACTTATTTTTTGAACACAAAATTTCCAACAGCCTGGCGCTTGAAGACGGGAAAGTAAACCGCGCCTACTCCAACATCGATTTCGGAGTTGGTATTCGTGTGCTAAAAGGCGACCAAACCGGTTTTGCCTACTCCGAAAATATTGCGCTCGACGATATGCTGAATGCAGCAAAAATGGCTGCCAACATTGCCAACAGCAGTGCCAGCTTTACTGCTGCCGACTACAACGAGAAACTTCCAGCCAACTACTACAAAATTTCGAAAAAGTGGGAAGATGTTTCGGTAAAAGACAAAGTGCCTTTTGTACAAAAAGTAAACGATAAAATTTTTAGCCTCGACGATAAGGTAATTAAAGTGAATGCCGGAATGAGCGACGAAAGCAGCTATGTAATGTTTTACAACTCGGAAGGGCGCTTAACCTACGATTACCGACCCATGATCAGCTTTTATGCCGTTTGTATCATGCAGGATGGCGAGCAAATTGAAAATGCTTATTCGGCACGATCGGTTCGCCGCGGCTTTGAATGGCTAACTGATGATTTGGTTGATGAACTGGCCAACGAAGCCGTTGAAAAAACCAATCTGCTGTTTAAAGCCGGGAAACCAAAAGCTGGAGAAATGCCCGTTGTTTTAGGCGCCGGAGGTTCGGGAATTTTGCTTCACGAAGCCATTGGCCATACCTTTGAAGCCGACTTCAACAGAAAAGGAACTTCTATTTTCAGCGACAAACTGAATAAAAAAGTTGCTGAAAACTTTATCAATATCATCGATGATGGAACGTTGCCAAACGACCGCGGCGCCATTAACATCGACGACGAAGGAAACGACGTACAAAAAACTTACCTGGTAAAAGACGGTATTCTGAACAGCTACCTTCACGACCGGATCAGTGCCAAATATTATGGTGTTGAACCAACCGGTAACGGACGTCGCGAATCGTTCCGCCACATGCCGCTTCCGCGTATGCGATCAACCTACATGGAAAATGGTCCGCACACCACCGAAGAAATTTTTGCAGCAGTTGATTACGGCGTTTATGTCGATAATTTCAGCAACGGCGAAGTTAAAATCGGTGCCGGCGACTTTACCTTCTTTGTAAAATCGGGTTACATTATCGAAAACGGAAAACTCACCACTCCAATCAAGGACATAAATATTGTGGGTAACGGGCCGCAGGCTTTAGCCGATATTTCAATGGCCGCCAACGACTACAAAAACGACAGCGGTACCTGGACCTGTGGAAAAGACGGACAATCGGTTCCGGTAACACTTGGCCTGCCCACTGTTTTAGTGAAAAAAATGACCGTTGGAGGAACAAATGCATAACCTCGGTTCAAAGTTTAGAGTTTAAAGTTCAAAGTAAAATGCTTGTGGCTATAAGCTAGCAACTAAAAACTAAAAAAATGACAAAAGAAGAAAAATATACATTGGCAAAATGGGCGATGAATCATGCATTGGAGAACGGAGCCCAGGAGGTAAGCGTAAACATATCGAACAACCAAAGCAGCAGCGTTGAAGTGCGCGAAGAAAAAATTGACAAACTGGAACAGGCGCTACAAAGCAACTTGTCGATTCGTTTGTTTGTCGACAAAAAATACTCATCGCACTCTACCAGCCGCTTAAATAAAGAAGACCTGGCACGGTTTATTGAAGAAGCGATTGAAGGCACAAAATACCTTTCGGAAGACGAATTCAGAACACTGCCCGATCCGGAATTGTATTACAAAGGCGACGGCCCGGATTTGGGTTCGTTAGACGAAAATTTTGGCAACGTTGACCCGGAAGAAAAAATAAAGCTTGCTTTTGCTGCCGAGAAAGAAATTTTGGGAAGCAACGAGCGCATTATATCGGTATCCAGCAGTTATTACGACGGACTGAACGAACGGGTAATGGTTAACAGCAATGGTTTCGAGGGCGACACCGCCAACTCGTACTTTGGAATATACACCAACGTTTCGGTGAAAGGTGATGGCGATGGCCGCCCTGAATCTGGCTGGGGAGAAACTGCGATAAAATACAACGAACTGAAAAAAAGAGGCACCGGAACAATCGCACTAAAACGTGCGCTGGATAAAATAGGTGCGAAAAAGATTGAATCGGGAACCATGCCAATGATCGTTGAAAACCGCGTGGTTAGCCGTATTTTCAGTCCGTTGATTAATGCACTCGACGGATCAGCTATTCAGCAGAAAAATTCATTCCTTATCGATAAACTGGGCGAAAAAGTAGCTTCTGATAAATTAACCTTAACCGACGATCCGTTTATAATCGGAGGCCGTGGTTCGCGCCTGTTCGATGGCGAAGGTATGGCCACAAAAAAACGTACGGTTTTTGAAAAAGGCGTTTTGAAAAGGTACTATATCGACACCTATTACGGTAAAAAACTGGAAATGGAACCGAACAGCGGAGCAACTACCAACCTTGTTTTTGAAACCGGCGATAAAGACCTCGACGCATTGATTGCATCGGTTAAGAAAGGTATTTTCGTTACCGGATTTAACGGGGGTAACAGCAACGGATCAACCGGCGATTTCTCGTATGGTATTGAAGGATTTTTGGTAGAGAACGGTGAGATTGTGAAGCCGGTTACAGAAATGAACATTACCGGAAACATGAAAACCCTGTGGGCCAACATTGGCGAAATTGGCAACGATGTGCGCGAAGATTCTTCGTGGCGAACACCATCGATTCTTTTCAACGATGTTGATTTTAGTGGATTGTAAAAATTAAATAAATAGCATAAAAAAACAGGAGCCGTTTGGTTCCTGTTTTTTTATGCTACGAAAAATTACCCTGTTAAACCATCGGATATTTTTTGAAAATATCCTCCGATTTCGTAAGTATATCAACATATTGTGCCCGCTGATATGCAAACGGGTCTTTCATGCTTTTACGCGACAGTTTTCCTCTGAAATCATCAAGCGATTTGTATCCTTTATCATCCATCCACTTATTAATGTCCATAAGTATATCAGAAACTACTGATGGCGAATTACGGTAAATGGTGCTTACCATCTGAACCACATCGGCTCCGGCAAGCAGCATTTTAATTACATCGTTGGCATCGTAAATACCACGACTAATACAAACACTTCCCTCCACATTGCCATACAACAAACCTGCATAACGTAAACCGACCATGTGGTCTTTTGGATTGCTTAATTCCCAGGGATAGAAATATTCTTCTTTTTCAATATCTATTTCAGGTTGGAAAAAACGGTTAAACAGCACGTAGCCATCGGCACCGGCCTCATCAACCTTTTTAATAAAGTTCAACGGATTGGTGTAAAACAAACTCATTTTTACACTTACAGGTATCTTAACCACTTGCTTAATGGCTTTTACAATTTGTACCTGCTTGTCTTCAATCGATTCGCCGGTAACTTCAAAATAACCCGGCACTGCATAAAGGTTTATTTCCAAACCTGCCACACCGGTTTTCTCCAGCTCCTGTGCATATTCAACCCAGGTTGGTTCGTAAATAGCGTTTAAACTGGCAAATACAGGAACATCAACACTTTTAACCAGTTTCTCCACATTGTATAAATGCTCTTTTGGCCCGGCATGTTTTAAGCCCGGAAAAAGATCGGTCATCTCTGCGTTACGTTCTTCATATTCGCTGAGCAATTCGTCCATTTGCAGACTCTCCAGCTGAATTTGTTCCTCGAAAAGCGAACGATACACAATCGCCCCAATTCCGGCTTCTTCAATTTGTTTAATTACTTCGGGTTTCGATACTAAGTTACTTGCTCCCAGTATGAGTGGATTTTTTAGCTCTACACCCATATAAGTTGTGGTAAGATTTGCCATGGTAGTATTTTTAATGATTAGAATTTACGTTTTTTAAGTGTAACTGAATTTACAAATAATTTGTTCAATTACGAAGTTAAATTTTGTTTATGTGCGATAAAGGGAATAAGACGATGAGCTCTGCGAGGATGAGAAAATTGATGGAGATTGAAATTAATTGTTAAACTGAAAAATTACCGAATTGCAAACCTGATTTCTGAGATTTTTTACTGACACTTGTGAATTACAGCCTTTAGGGGGCGGGACTTTAAGATAAAAACTTACAATTTCACAATAGCAACAATTTAAAATTTTTCCATCTTCCACAAGCTGAAAAGGCTCAGCTACAATCTGCGTTGTCTGCGTTCCAAACCAATCAAAACACAAAAAAACCACCTGCCTACCGACAGATGGTTTCCTTATAGTAAAATATCCCTTTATGGTATTCCTTTCCCTTTAGAGGAGTGAGTATTTTAAAGCAAACTCAATGTTACAGTTAAACCGGCCATTACCACCGATACCATAGTCATCAGTTTAATCAAAATATTCAACGAAGGACCTGAAGTATCTTTGAAAGGATCGCCAACCGTATCGCCAACAACACCGGCGTGGTGCGCTTCACTTCCTTTTCCACCGTAGTTTCCTTTTTCGATGTACTTTTTAGCGTTATCCCAGGCACCACCTGCATTATTCATAAACACGGCTAATGTAAAACCGGCAGTTAAACCACCAGCCAACAGACCAATAACACCGGCAACCCCCATTGTTGCTCCAACAATAACAGGAACTATAATTGCTACCAATGAAGGCACCAACATTTCTTTCTGTGCACCTTTTGTTGAAATTTCAACACATTTGGCATATTCAGGAGTAGCTGTTCCTTCAAGGATTCCCTTAATGTCGCGGAACTGGCGGCGAACTTCATCAACCATTGCACCCGCTGCGCGACCAACAGCTTTCATCGTCATCGCACTAAACAAAAATGCCATCATTGAACCTAAGAATAGACCACCTAAAAACAGGGGATTAAAAAGAGTAACGTCGTAAGCAGCCGTAAAATCTTTTACAGAAGCAGTTGAAATCTTAATGGCCTGCATTCCATCCTGTGCTGCCGGAGCAATATCATTATAAAAGATATATGATCCTTTGGTAACAAATCCTTCACCGGCTGTTGCTATTTTTCCAAACCACAATCTGATTTCTTCCATATAGGCAGAAATAAGCGCCATTGCTGTTAAAGCGGCAGAACCAATTGCAAATCCTTTACCGGTTGCGGCCGTAGTGTTTCCGAGCATATCCAACGCATCTGTTCTTTCGCGCACTTCCGGTGGAAGTTCAGCCATTTCGGCGTTACCACCTGCGTTATCAGCAATAGGTCCGAATGCATCGGTAGCCAATGTAATTCCCAGTGTAGATAGCATACCTACTGCAGCAAAACCAATTCCGTAAACACCCATAGCAAAGTGTTCTGCACCACCTGCAGCCCAGAAAGACCCCATAATACCAAGTACAATGGTTACAACCGGAATCCAGGTTGAGTACATACCAACAGCTAAACCGTCAATAATAGTAGTTGCAGGTCCTTGTTGCGCTTGCTCAGCAATACCTTTTGTAGGTTTATATTCATCAGAAGTAAAATATTCAGTAGCCTGACCAATGATAACACCGGCAGCCAATCCAATAATAACAGCCCAGAAAACACCCCAGGTTACCCAACCAAGGTAAGCCATTCCGGCCATTGCGATAAGAATCAATACTGAACTTCCTCCAGTACCAATTAATAGCGCATTTAATAAATTTTTCTGTGTCGCAGATTCTTTGGTCCGAACCATGAAGATTCCAACGATGGAAAGAATAATTCCAATGGCAGCAACAATCATAGGAGCTGTAACAGCTTTAACAGGATCGATACCTGTATCAGAAAGAACTACTACAGGAAGAGCGGCACCAAGAGCAGCGGTTGCCAAAATAGAGCCTGCGTATGATTCGTAAAGGTCGGCTCCCATACCGGCAACGTCACCAACATTATCACCAACGTTATCGGCAATAGTTGCAGGGTTACGCGGATCGTCTTCCGGAATACCGGCTTCCACTTTGCCTACAAGGTCAGCACCTACATCAGCAGCTTTGGTATAAATACCGCCACCAACACGAGCAAATAATGCTTGTGTAGAAGCACCCATACCAAAGGTTAACATGGTAACTGTTATCTCAATTAATTTTACTCGTTGGCCTGCATCGTTGATTACACCATTAGTTACGTAATCTGCACTTCCGTGAACAAAATGAAGCCCTAAGAATTCAGCACCATTCGCCATGTGCTCGGGCGTAAATACAACTTCACTTAGAAAAAAGTACCAGGCTGCAATATCTAACAATGCAAATCCCACAACGATTAACCCCATCACTGCGCCGCTTCGGAAAGCAACCTGTAAACCTTTGTTCAACGATTTAGATGCTCCGTGTGCTGTACGCGCTGAAGCAAATGTTGCCGTTTTCATTCCTAAAAATCCGCAAAGGCCGGAGAAAAATCCTCCAGTAAGAAATGCGATGGGCACAAATGGGTTTTGAACACCAAAATATGCCATAATTGTTAGTAGGATAAAGAGTATTACAAAAACAATTCCTACAACCTTGTACTGTCTTTTCAGATAAGCCATTGCACCTTCGCGAACGTATTGTGCAATTTCTTTCATGCGGTCAGTACCTTCTGAATTCTTCATCATTGATTTGAAGAAAAACCAGGCAAATACCAATGCCAAAACAGAGGCAATTGGCACTATGATAAAAATACTGCTCATAAATTGATAAATTTTAGTGTAGCTTTTGGCTACGGTTTAGTATTAATTTGAAAATTGTTTTTCCTTCGGTTTCAAGTTCAGTTTTACAAAAAAAAGATTTTGCAATAGACAAAGATAAATTTCTAAACGAGATGAGGAATTTTAGCTTATGTATTTGACAACAGGTTGAATATTTTTTAACATCTGAAATTCAGACTATTTCATATTTTATTCTAAACATTTTGTTCCCTCAAAATCAAAACTTAAATTCAACCTGTAAAACGGATTGTATTACCAAAGATTAAAAATTTACATCCGTTTGCTGCTTTAAACTAAACCTAATTAACAATGAAAACTAAACGTCTCGTCACCTTTTTCGCAAGCTTTATATTTTTGTTTTTTAGTTGCCAAAACAAACAAGAGGTTTCCCTAACAAATGCCGATGTTGTAATATACGGTGGCACCTCGGCGGCAGTAACAGCTGCTGTTCAATTGGCAAAAATGAATAAATCGGTTGTAATTGTTTGCCCTGATAAACATCCTGGAGGACTAACATCGGGCGGACTTGGTTTTACCGACACCGGAAATAAAAGTGTGATTGGCGGACTGGCACGGGGATTTTACCAGCGCGTGTATTCGCATTACCAAACCGAGGAAGCCTGGCTTTGGGAAAAGCGCGAAGAATATGGCAATACAGGGCAAGGCACACCGGCAATTGACGGCGACAAACGCACCATGTGGATTTTTGAACCTCATGTGGCCGAGCAGGTTTTCGAGGATTTTATCAGCGAGAACAACATCAGTGTTTTCAGAGATCGCTGGCTCGACCGTGAAAATGGCGTGGAAAAACAAAACGGCAAAATCGTTTTCATTACCATGTTGAACGGCGAAACGTACAAGGCAAAACTATTTATCGATGCCACCTACGAAGGTGATTTAATGGCTGCAGCGGGGATAAATTACCATGTTGGCCGCGAAGCCAATGAAGTGTATAACGAACAATGGAATGGCATACAAACAGGCGTACTTCATCACGGGCATCATTTTGGCAGTATGAATATTAGTCCTTATGTTGTGCCCGGTGATCCGGCGAGTGGCGTTTTGCCCCGTATTTCAACCGACGATCCGGGGAAAAAAGGAGATGGCGATGAACGTATCCAGGCCTATTGTTTCAGAATGTGCCTAACAAAAGTTCCGGATAACCGTGTTCCTATCGAGCAGCCTGAAAATTACGATCCCGCACAATACGAACTGCTGGTTAGGGTGTTAAACCACGGATGGCGCGAAACATTTAATAAATTCGATCCGATTCCGAACCACAAAACCGATGTAAACAACCACGGGCCATTTAGTTTCGATAATATTGGCATGAACTACGACTATCCGGAAGCTACTTACGAGCGCCGGGCCGAGATTATTCGCGAACACGAAAACTACCAGAAAGGATTGCTCTATTTTTATGCAACCGATCCGCGAATTCCTGCCGAAATACAAACTGAAATGCAACAATGGGGCCTGGCAAAAGATGAATTCACCGATAACGGAAACTGGCCTCACCAGATTTATGTGCGCGAAGCCCGACGTATGATTGGCGAATTTGTAATGACCGAAAATGAGGTGCTGGGAAAATCGCAGGTTCCCTACTCTATTGGGATGGGGTCATACACTATGGACTCGCACAATACTCAACGATTCATTACACCCGAAGGTTTTGTACAAAACGAAGGCGACATTGGTGTTCACCCGCATCAGCCTTATCAAATTGCACTGGGATCGATACTTCCAAAACAGGAAGAATGTAAAAACTTACTGGTTCCGGTGACTGTTTCGAGTTCGCACATTGCTTTTGGATCGATACGGATGGAGCCGGTTTTTATGATACTTGGGCAAAGTGCAGCCCTTTTAGCGGGAATGGCATTGGAAGAAGAAACCCCGATACATCAACTTCAGTATGAGGAAATAAAAACAAAACTTGAAGCTGCGGGACAGGTGCTGGAACATCAGGAAATTGAATGAACTACCTCTTAGCAAGCGAACGAGGTATCAATAGTAATTTAGTTAAGAAAAAGCGTCGGAGTATAATTTGATTTATCCCGATACGCTCCGCTATCGGGATTCGCTCGACCATCAAATTATAGTTCGTTTCTCTCCTGTTATTTGGGTTTCACTGAATAAAAATCCCCACAATCAATGGCTGCAGGGACTAAAAATAATACTTCTCAATTATGGTAGCTAAAGTGTTACGCCTGTTTTAAAAATGGCAATTTCTTTAAACCCGGTTTTTTCGTGGTTTAACTTTTTGCCACTGGCAACTTCAATGATAAACTGAACAAAATCTTCCAAAAGCTCGTCCATGGTTTTGCCCTCGAGCAAAGTGCCGGCGTTAAAATCTATCCAGTTTTTCTTTTTGTTGAATAAATCGGAATTGGTAGAAATTTTCATGGTGGGTACAAAACTGCCAAACGGCGTTCCGCGCCCTGTTGTAAACAATACCATCTGGCAACCGCTAAAACCCAGTGCCGATGCAGCCACCAAATCATTTCCCGGTGCCGACAATAAATTCAAACCTTTTGTTTTTAAAGGCTCGGCATATTTCAACACGTCAACTACCGTTGCAGTTCCGCCTTTTTGCGTGCACCCCAGCGATTTGTCTTCGAGGGTAGAAATTCCTCCTTTTTTATTTCCCGGCGACGGATTTTCGTACACCGGCAAATTATGTTGCAGGTAATAAGCCTTAAAATCGTTGATCAGGCTCACCGTTTTATCAAACACTTCTTTGTTTTCAGCACGCTCCATCAGCAAGGTTTCAGCACCAAACATTTCGGGCACTTCGGTAAGAATTGTTGTTCCGCCCTGCGCCACCAAAAAATCGGAGAAAGCACCCACCAGCGGATTGGCAGTAATTCCTGAAAAACCATCCGAGCCACCACATTTTAATCCGATATTCAACTCCGATAACGGAACAGCTTCGCGTTGGTCAGTGTGCATCACGTCATAGATCTCTTTCAAAATCTCCAGTCCGGTTTCAACCTCATCTTCAACATCCTGCGATGCTAAAAAGCGCACCCGGCTTTCGTCGTAATCGCCAATGAATTTTTTTAGGTGATCGATCTGGTTATTTTCGCAACCCAAACCCATCACAAAAACACCACCGGCATTCGGGTGATTGATCACATCAGCCAATGCTTTTTGGGTATTTACATGGTCGTCGCCCAACTGCGAGCAACCATAGCTGTGTTTAAATACTTCTACCGCATCAATATCGGTAGGATTTACTTCCTGCTTAAACAAATCGATGATCTGCTGCGCCTGTCCGTTTACACAACCAACGGTTGGCACAATCCACAGCTCGTTACGGATTCCCACCTTGCCATTGCTACGTTTGTAGCCCTCGAATGTGAGCTCTCGTTCAGCAACGGCCAGTTCATTCAATTTCTGATCGAACGAATAATTGATGGTACCCGAAAGGTTTGTTCTCAGATTCTGAACATGTATGTATTCTCCGGCTTCGATGTCTTGTGTAGCATGACCAATCGGCGCACCATATTTAATAATATCCTCGTTTTCGGCAATTGCAGTAAGTGCAATTTTGTGGCCTTTCGGAACATCACCAACAATCGTCAGTTTCTGTCCGTCAACCTCAATAGTTTCACCTGCCGAAAAATCCTTTAGGGCGATGATCACATTGTCGGTTGGATTTATTTTTATGTAGTCTGCCATTTCTGTTTTCTTAAAAGTTACTCGCAAATTTCGCTGAAACGAATTGTTTAACGTAAGCGCCATCTGCGAGAAAGACATTATTTAATTGCTCATCTTATCAATGGTGATCTGCATCAGCGGATTGTCTTCGCTTAATACCGCTTTAACCGCTTTTTTCATTCCCACCTGCGTAATCAGGAACAGGTAGTGACTAACGGTAATCGTAAGGTTTGGAATTTCATTCAGGTTTTGCTTCCAAACTTTATCAAGGCTCAATACTTTTTCGCACAAATTGTAGATTGAAATCGGACGACCGTCGCATTCGGCCCAGGCTTCTTTGTAGAAATCAACAATCCACTCATCATCCTGCACGTTGTAGGCTTCGCCATTGGCCTCGCCTTTAAAATACGCTATCATGGCAGCCAGCGAGAACACCAACTTTTGTGGCAACATGCCGTGTTTTTGTTCGAAGTTAATCAGTGAAGGCAGGTTTCGTGTTTCCCATTTCGACATGGCATTTAAGGCAATACTTTGCCATTGGTGACGAATAAACGGATTGGCAAAACGCTCCAGAATCTTGTTGGCAAATTTCTTTAGTTCCTTTTCTGTTCCATCCAGAACGGTCAACACTTCGTCGTAAACCAGTTCTTTCATAAAACTACCCACCTCAAGGTTTTCGTAGGCATCACGCACGGTTTCAATTCCGCTCAGGTACGACACAGCATAACTTCCGGTGTGGCAGCCATTCAGCACCTGTACTTTTTGCTCGCGGAAACGTTTCATGTCTTTTACAAACTTCACCTCCAAACCGGCCTTTTCAGCAGGAAATTCATCCTGCACCCATTCCGGCGCTTCAATTACCCACAGGTGAAAATATTCGCCAACTACAACCAGGTTATCTTCGTAGCCCAGTTCCTCCTGAATTTCTTTGATCTCATCTTTTGGAAATCCCGGAACAATACGGTCAACCAGTGTGCTGCAGAAACAACAGGCTTCATTCACCCAGCTGATAAAATCGTTGCCAAGATTCCATTTTTCGGCATGTTGCAAAACGAATTTCTTCAGCATATCGCCGTTACGGTCGATCAGCTCGCAGGCAAAAAAGATCAAACCTTTTGATTTGTCGCCATCAAATTCTTTGTAGCGCATGTATAACATTGCCGCCACTTTCGCCGGAAACGAATTCTGCGGCGCCATATCCAGCGTGTCGCTATCTTCCCAGCTGATACCGGCTTCAGTGGTGTTCGAAAACACAAAACGCAAATCGGGATTCAGTATACTTTCTTTGTACGATTCAAACTCGCTGTACGGATTGATGCCTTTATTGATACAGTCAATCAGCGAAAACTCGGTTACCGGCTTTCCGTTTTTAATCCCTTTCAGGTAAACGTGGTAAAGTCCGTCCTGATCGTTTAGCATATCAACCATACCGTTTGGCAGTGGCTGCACCACATCAACACCAGCATTAAAACCGATTTCTTTGTTCATTTTATCAACGATCCAGTCGGTAAAAGCTCGTAAAAAGTTTCCTTCTCCAAACTGAAGTATGCGTGTTGGGTAACTTGTTGTTTCAGTTGCGTTGGTTCGATTTAATTTCTTCATCATCTCTAATCTTATTTTACAGGTGTAATTAGCACTTTACTCTTTGTTTTGAGCGGGCAAATATAATTTTTTAATGTTTTCCGTTAACGTTAACGGATTAAAATATTTTGCCTCATTTTTATGAAATAACTCCAGGAAAACTCACCGGAAACGCCTGTTTTCAGGAAATCTGAGAACTATTTTTAAGCACTAAAATGATGATTGAATTTATTGGAGGGTTAATTGAATGTTAATCGGGGTAAGAATGAGCATAAAAACATCCATTACGGAGAATCATCAGCTGCCGGGAATTGACGGAGCACCGTCCCGATTGAAACATCGGGAGGAATCAAAGGGGAATTGGTAAGATTGCTTCGGTCGTTCCTCCCTCGCAAAGACCCGGTTTAGTGAGTATTGCCGGCAGCGGACAATGACATGATTCGCCCCGGCACGATTGTTTGTTGTCCGCTGCCCTGACTTCTCACCGTTCGCTGTCATTACGATCGCGAGGAGTGAAACGAGTCGGGAGAAGTAATCTGAATCCTCCGTCCCGATTGAAACATCGGGACACCTCCTTTTACAGAAGAGGACGCGGCTGTTTAGTCCCCCTTTGGCGAAGTGCCTGTCCCGATTGAAACATCGGGAGGAATCCTCTGCACAAAAAACGGGATGTGCATATGGCAACATCCCCTATAAATAGTTTTTATTCCACCAATTATCTTACAGCCCTTTAATTAATAGTTTAGGCCACCAAACCGTTTTTTAAATTATTACAAAAAAACAATTCTATTTAATGCCTTAAAACCAAAATTGCCGAATACATTGAATTTTAATCTACACAAAACAACACCCCAAACCAGTGTGTTCCCACACAATAAAAACCTGTACAGCGACAGATTACATGCATATACAATGCAAAAACATGTGTTACACCTTACACATGCACATAGGTTATAAGCAAGCTATTCGAAAAACTTAAAACTTCACATAAATAAATTAACATGAAAAAAAATTTATTTGCAATTATTGCGATTGTTACACTATGCTACTGCAATTCTAACCAAGCGGAAATTGAAAGAATACATAAAGAAAAAATTGAAGTAGGAAAATCATTGAAAATTACGAAACTGAATAATATCTTAAAGCCCCTTGAAGAAAACCTTTCATCACAGAAACAAAAACTGGCAAAGATTAATGAATGGCAACTAGGTAGAACTCAGACAGAAAAAGAAACTCAACTTGCAGAACAAAAACAGCTTATTAGTCAAATTGAATTTATGAAATCTAGAATTGAGAATGAAATTGCATTATCTAATATGTTCCAGTCTTTTGAATTCCAAAACACACCAGAAGGAACAATTGAACAGATTTTTCAAGCTGCTAAAACTGAAGATTATTCTAAAATGAGATACTTACTAGACCCCTATGGTGAATACGATAATGATGCTTTTTCAATCTGCATGATTGAAATGTTACCAAGTGAAAGCCAGAAAGAAATGGCAGAGCAATTTAAAAATGGTCGAATTATGAACAACATAAGCACCAATGATAGTACCGCGATTATAGAAATAGCATTTGGTCCTTCTTCTAATAAACTTGAACAAATGCATTTGGTTAAGAGACTTAACAAATGGTACATTAGCAACTTTTAAACAAAGCCAGCTTATACCAAGTGGTCTTAAAGCATGATAGGGCTCTGCAGCTTTAGTTACGGCAGATTCTCTCCTGATTCCTCTAGCCATGCGGACAGGTAATCGGGCGACAATCCGCTCCTCCATATGCACTAAACCCTTAGCAGTGAATCAAAACACGTCGGTCGCGCCCGTTCATTAAAATGGTAAGTGGTTGTTCAAACTGCACATGTTTTATAAATTCGGTTTCGTGAAGCACCGGCTGTTCTTTCAATGCCTCCATTTTTAGTTTTGCAGTGCGAGAATTGTGTGGCACCGAAAAGTAGCCCACATTCATTGACGTTACATTGTGGAAGAAGTGCGAGCCCAGCGAAGCATCGAGCGGAAAATCGGGCAAGCCCATTTCTACAATAATTTTGGCTTTTGAGATGTGCGCCCACAGCACCGGGATTCCGGTAAACGGATCACGTGATCCCCAGCGCCCCGGCCCGATAAGAATATACGGGCGTTCCTGCTCATCAAACCAGTCGTTCAAAACACTGATATCCTGCGCCATTTGCCGGGTTTTCATCTTGTCGAACTTATCCGGATCGACAAAAACCACATCGTAAATATCCTTTATTTTACCATTGCCCATTCCGTGCTCGGCATACATAAACACTTTGTCGTCATCCACCATTTCAATATCTACTTCCACCTGTTCCTCGATGCGGATAAGTGGTTTTATCTGCAGTAAATAAAGCGTTGGTTTGCCGTTTTCTGCCGGCTCCAAATCTATGGCATATTCAATTTCCACCGGCGACCCCATGGCTTCCTTAAACAGTTTTAGCAGCAACTGCAACACATCGGCAAGTGGCAGATGGTTGTACTTTAATATATTGGCAAAATCAATAACCTTTGGCCCCGGCCCCTGTATTCCCGGTATCAGATCGTCATTTTCGATAAAATAAGTAGATGCCGAATGTTCCAGTGTTCCATCTTTTTCGGCTTCTTTGATGCGGTATTTTTTGATGGCGGCATTTTCGCCGTCGCTCGCCAGGTCAAAATCAGGATTCGACAAATCGATGGCATAAAACTGTTTCTGCGTATCGCGTAACTGATCTTTTAACGACGAAGCATTTAAGTTTGGATATTTCGGACAAAAACGGAACGAATTTTCGCCACCAACCACATACATTCCGAGGCCAACGGCCGCAACCGAAAAACCATCGTCGGGTTCCATGTAGGCAATGGGATAATAATTATACGACTGCGCCACGCCCGAAAGCGTAGGGTAATATTTATCGTTGTACTCGTGGCCAATCACTTCCTGAATGACCACCGCCATTTTTTCCTCTTCAATTTTGTAGTTTACCGCATCGAAATACGCCTGTGCCGATTCGGTAAAAATACTGGAGTAAACCAGCTTAATGGCCATTTCAAGATGCTGGTAACGCACCTCCAAATCGGGATGATTATTCGGAATAAGGTAAGTGGCATAAACACCCGAAAAGGGTTGCAGCAACGAATCTTCGAACAATCCCGACGAGCGCACTGCCAGCGGCCTTTTAATCTTTTTAAGGTATTCGATCAGCCTTTTTCGGATCTTATCATCGAACTCCGATTCCAGAAAATGTTTTCGGATGGCGCTATAATCGTTAAACGAATAAATATCGTCGTACAGGTTGTTGGTTTCAATAAACTTATCGAACTCCAGCGCACCAATAATCGATGTTGACGGAATACGGATATTCATCTCAGGGATCAATTTCGCAAAGTCGATGTTCTCGATAAAATTGCAAATAAAAGCAATACCTCTCCCCTTGCCGCCCAGCGATCCTTTTGCCATACGCACAATAAACCGGCTTGACGACACAAACTCCGAGTCGAAATTTACAATGGTACCCCGCAAGCGTTCGAAACGTATTTTTTTAAAACTATCGAGGCAGAATTGTCGCAGTTCTTCGGGCGAATCAAAATCCGACATCTGAATCGGCATCAGCAATTCAGCCAGATTGATTTCGCCACGCGCCATTAGCCAGGTGGAGAAAGAGTTTCGGCTTCCGTGGTATTGCAACGATTCTTCAGGAATATCCCTGAATTTTTCCTGGAACTCTACCAGATTTTTTGCCTGCGCAATGGGCAAACCGTCCATGCCTTTAAAAACAAAGTTTCCGAATCCCAGTCGCCGGTACAGGAAATTGAAAATGTCCATCGACAGGCTCTCCGAGTTTTTATTGATAAAATCGGCCCCCACCTCTTTGGCGCGTTGCGCATTCGAAATATCGTGCGATTGCAAAAGCAGGGGAATCGGGAATTTTCGGGTAGTTTGCGTAAACTTCAGCAAATCGATACCCGCATCTTCGTCTTCTACTCCATTTCGTTCAAATTTCACATCCGAAATTACACAAAGCATATACCGTCGGTAGCTGTTAATAAATTTCACCGCCTCCTCGTAATTGTCAACCAAAATTACTTTTGGCCGAGCGCGCATGCGTAAAATTTTATGCAACTCATCAGTAGCATCCTCATTCACCAAAACCTGAGTTTGGGTCATTACCGTGGTGTAAAGCATTGGCAGGTAGCGCGAGTAATACTGAATACTATCTTCCACCAAAAGAATTATCCGAACGCTACCGTTTTGCGTATCGCGTGCCACATTGCTTTTGTCCTCGATGTATTTGATCATGGCCATAAAAACATTCGAGTTGCCGTTCCACACAAAAATGCGGTCGATAAAATCGAGTTTTCGGCGCTCGGCCTGGAAGAAACGCAAGTCGGCATTATTATTCACCAACAACAGCAAAGGCACTGCCGGGCGCACATTTCGGATAGCGCGGGCTGTTTTAACCGGTGTATTTTTGTCCATTCCGGCCATCACAATTATCAAATCGAAATCGCGGTGTTGCAAAATCAACAAAGCCTCTTCCTGGGTATGCACACTGGTAAAACGCGGCGCTGCATAGAGGTTTAATTGCAGGTATTCGCCAAATATTTTATCGCTGAACTGCCCTTCGCGAACAATAGAATACGAGTCGTAAAGCGTAGCCACCAGCAGCACTTCTTTTACTTTGGTGGGCATTAATTCCTGGAAAATATCGCGGTCGTTTTTGCGCTTTTTGTAAATGGTAGATAAAGATATATTGTCGATGTCCATTACTGATCAAATTTAGCTTTTGAAGTTAGGGAAATTTTGGTTTTTGAAGAATGACAGGTGGAAAAAACATTCATGACTCACTGAAATATCAAACAGGAATGCAATGAGGAAATTATCGTTTCACGCAAAGAAAAGAAGAAGAAGAAGCGCAAAGTCCGCAAAGATATCTATCCGGAAGAGTCTAAAATAGGCGCTTTACGAAAACTTTGCGTCCTCTCCGTGAACTTTCGATCTATTATCTTCAATGTGTTTTGGAGAGCAAAATGCGCTAAGCGCGTACACACATGAAAAGCAAAATCCCGGTCTGCCAACTGACAAACCGGGATATACTATTTTTTGCTCATGCTGTAAGGATGTCATCTTTTTGAAAGAAGACGTCCTTTGACTTTTAATGTTTAGTCTAATTTATGAATAACCAAACCCGAGCGCAATTTGGGTTCGAACCAGGTTGTTTTTGGCGGCATAATGTTTCCGCTGTCGGCAATGTTTATCAGTTGCTGCATGGAAACAGAGTACAACGCAAAAGCTGCTTTCATTTCGCCCGAATCAACACGGCGTTTCAGCTCTGCCAAACCACGAATACCTCCCACAAAGTCGATACGTTTTGACGTACGCAAATCTTTGATATCCAAAATCGGATCGAGCACCTGGTTAGAAAGGATGGTTACATCCAGAATTCCAATCGGGTCTGAATCATCGTAAGTTCCTTCTTTAGCAGTTAGTTTATACCAGCTTCCGGCCATGTACAAACTGAATTCGTGCAATGCCGATGGTTTAAAGATCTCAGTTCCCATGTTCTCCACGTCGAAACCTTTCGAAAGCTCAGCAAGGAAATCAACTTCTGATAATCCGTTCAAGTCGGTTACCACGCGGTTGTAATCGATAATCTGCAATTGGTTATCGGGGAAGTGTACCGCCATAAAATAGTTGTATTCCTCATCGCCTTTATGATTTGGATTCTGCCCCGTTTTTTCGGCACCAATTCGTGCTGCTGCTGCAGTTCGGTGATGACCGTCGGCCACGTATGTAAACGGAACTTTCTCTTCAAAAAGTTGCTCCAGTTTGACATTTGTTTCTGCATCGTCGATGGTCCAGAAATGGTGACCAAATCCGTCTTCAGCGGTAAAATCGTAATCGGCAGTTTTGCTTTTTACAATGTTTTCTACAATTGCGTCGATTTCAGCCACAGCTTTGTAGGCAAAAAATACCGGTTCGATGTTGGCATTCAGATAGCGTGTTAAAACCATACGGTCTTCCTCTTTTTCAGGGCGGGTAAGTTCGTGCTTTTTAATAATGCCATTTTCGTAATCGGCACAGGCGGCAGCACCTACAATTCCGTACTGTGTTATCCCATTCATGGTTTGTGCATAAATATAATATTTGGCCTCGGCATCGCTTTGCAGCCACCCTTTTTCCTGAAATGCTTTGAAATTTTCAACGGCTTTGTTATACACCGTTTCCGAGTGAATATCTTCCACTCCCGGGCATTCAATTTCGGCTTTTGTAATTCGAAGTAACGATTTTTCTTTTCCTTCAGCCATTACGGCTGCTTCTTCCGAATTCATCACATCGTAAGGAAGACAAGCCAGTTCTTCAACAATTTCTTTCTGTGGACGCAGTCCTTTGAATGGTTTTATTATCGCCATTGTTTTGATTTTAAATTTATAGACAACCAGATTTTTATATTGCCAAAAATATAAATCCGGTTTCTATTTGTAACATTTATTTAAAGAAATAATTCATTGTGCAACTTTGACTTAACGTAACATGTTACGCACTAATTTTAACCACAAAGTTGCACAAAGGAGGCACAAAGAATCACGAAGTGCCACAAAACAAGCTATTTATTTACCTGGTGTGTGTTGTCGCCATTTTCAAAGAAATCGACAATTTGCTGAGCGGCAGCCAGACCTGCATTCAGGTTGGCTTCGGCAGTTTGTGCACCGGCTTTTTTAGGTGTAAAGAAAAATCTTCCCGGGAATTTCTCTTCAAACTCAGCTTCGCAATCGGGTGTAAGATCCGACATGTATTTTATTCCGGGTTTTTCTTCCATACATTTTACCAGATCGGGCTCATTAATCACTTCTTTTCGGGCGGTGTTTACCAAAATGCTGCCATCTTTTAAGTGGCACAAAACCTCTGAACTTACCGATTTAATGTGCTCGCCACGCGCCGGAACGTGAATGGAAACGATATCGCTCTTTTCGTAGAGGTCTTCGAGCGATTTGGCAACTTTCAGTCCGATTGCTGCGGCAGCACCTTTGCTGTAACGGGTATAAACAATTACTTTCATTCCCATGGCACGGGCAATGCGAAAAACGTTTCGGGCAACGTAACCAAAACCGTGTAATCCGAGTGTGCGGCCACGCATTTCGCCACCGGGTTTTCCGGAATACATTTCGCGTAATCCCATAATGGCCAGTCCGATGGCCAACTCAGCTACGGCATTCGAGTTTTGTCCGGGGGTGTTCATTACCACGATATTGTTGACGGTTGCCGCATCAAGATCAACATTGTCGTAACCGGCACCGGCCCGTACCACAATTTTCAGGTTTTTACCTGCGTTTAACACTTCCTTGTCGAACTTATCACTACGAATAATGGCCGCCTCAACATTGGCAACAGCATCCAACAGTTCTTGTTTTTCGGTGTATTTTTCGAGCAGCTGAAGCTCGTAACCGGCTTTCTCAAAAATTTTACTGATTTTTTTTACCGCAACCGGGGCAAATGGTTTTTCTGTAGCTATTAAGATTTTTCTCATTACTCATAAAATTTAGGTAGAAAAAATGCAGGACACCTGCCCTGCATTTTCTTTAGTTTTATAAATAGAATTACTTCATTTTTTCAAACTCTTGCATGGCATCCACCAAAGCCTGAATACTTTCAACAGGCATTGCATTGTAAATTGAAGCCCTGAAACCACCAACTGAGCGGTGTCCTTTTATTCCCAACATACCTTTTGCAGTAGCGAATTCCAGAAACTCTTTCTCCAATTCAGCATACTCCGGAGTCATTATAAAAGTTACGTTCATTAACGAACGATCTTCCGGTGCCAACACGGTACACTGAAATAGTTTATTACGATCGATTTCATCGTAAAGTACTTTTGCTTTTTCGATATTCTTTTGCTCCATTGCTTCCACTCCGCCGTTTTCTTTCAACCAGATTAAGGTTTGCAAACAGGCGAACACAGGAAGCGTTGAAGGTGTATTAAACATCGATTCAGCCTTGATATGCGTAGTGTAATCCAACATGGTTGGAATTGGGCGCTCAACTTTACCGAGTGCTGCATCCTTAACAATTACCAACGTTGCTCCCGATGGCCCCAGGTTTTTCTGTGCACCTGCATAAATCAAGTCGTATTTCGAAACATCGATTGGGCGACTGAAAATATCAGACGACATATCGGCTACCAAAGGCACGTCAACATCCGGTGTAGGAACTTGTGTTCCGTAAATGGTATTGTTTGATGTATAGTGGAAGTAACTCACATCCGTAGGAACTTCGTAACCTTTTGGGATGTAGTTATAAATGGTGTCGGCCGATGAAGCCACTTCAACCACTTCGCCAAAGAACTTAGCTTCTTTAATGGCTTTTTTCGACCATGCTCCTGTATTTAAATATGCAGCTTTTTTATCCATTAAGTTGTATGGAGCCATTAAAAACTGAGTGCTGGCACCACCTTGCAAGAAAAGAACCGAATAACCTTCGGGCACTTTAAGTAATTCTTTTACCAAAGCTACTGCCTCGTCCATAACAGCAACAAACTCTTTACTACGGTGCGAAACTTCCATTACAGAAAGTCCGGTTCCGGCAAAGTTCAGAGCAGCCTCAGCAGTTTTTTCTTTTGTAAATTCGGGCAGAATTGAAGGTCCTGCGTAAAAATTGTGCTTCTTCATATAATACAACAATTAAGGTGAGTAATTAAATTTTTTACCTTTTAAACACCACTATAAAGGTCATAAATAGTGATTGTTTAGCCGATGAGAAAAATCAAGTTTATTTTATTTTTATGAGTTTTAAAACACTGATTAACAACACAAAAACAACTGACTAATATCATTTCTACTGTCTCCCTGACGTTAACGCTGTCGGTATCAATCTGTTATTTAAAACAAAAATATCTTATTCCAGACAACAATACCCTATTTTCCACAATAAATGATTTTTTCGGTGTAATATTTAAAAAGAATTTAAATAGAACCCAAACATGGAATATTGAATGATGAATTTCGATCAACAAATGTTGATTGATGATTTAACAGAAATAATTACCCATTTAAAACAAAAAACACTAATAATATGCTGTAATCACCAACAGAAATGAAATGCAACTAAAATCGTTTCGCGCAAAGAAAAGAAGAAGCGCAAAGCTAAAAGAATCTGCGTTGCGTGTTTTGCGAAAACTAAGCGATCTTTGCGTGAACATTTGCTTTTATATAAACATCTATCAACAAAAAAGCCGCCTGCGAAACACAGACGGCTAAGTTTAGTTTAATTTGTTTTATTGTTTAGATAAAAGGCAGCTTTACGATTTCTGCCGGAATAACTTTATTTCTAATCTTTACAAAAATACCGGTACCAAAAGCCGAGTACTCTTTGGCGACATATCCCATTCCAATTCCTTTATTTAATACCGGCGACATGGTTCCCGAGGTAACTTCACCAATGGTTTCGCCGTCTGAATTTACCAGTTCGTATCCATGGCGTGGTATTCCTCTTCCGGTAAGTACAAAACCGCGCAACCTGCGGGTAACACCTTCGTTTTTTTGCATGGTTAAAAATTCGCGATCGATAAATTTACGACCGTTGTTGAATTTGGTAATCCATCCCAATCCGGCTTCCAGCGGCGATGTTGTATCGTCGATATCGTTTCCGTAGAGGCAATATCCCATTTCCAAACGAAGCGTGTCGCGGGCAGCCAAACCAATTGGTTTGATACCGGCTTCGGCACCGGCCTCAAAAATGGCTTCCCAAATTTTTTCGGCCACATCGTTTCTGAAATACAACTCGAAACCACCGGCTCCGGTGTAACCTGTTGCAGAAATGATCACCTCATCAACTCCGGCAAATTTATCGGTAACGAAAGTGTAAAATTTTATTTCTGAAAGGTTTACATCGGTTAATTTTTGCAATACCTCGGTTGCTTTTGGCCCTTGAATGGCCAACTGGCTGATTTCATCTGAAGCATTTTCCAGCTCGGCACCAATCTCTTCATTTTGCTGCACCACCCAGTTCCAGTCTTTTTCGATATTGGCAGCGTTAACTACCAGCATATATTTTTCAGGCTCGTAGAAATACACCAACAGATCGTCAACAATTCCGCCTTTGCCATTCGGAAAACAGCTGTATTGTGCTTGCCCTTGCGTAAGAACCCGCGGATCGTTTGATATGATTTTGGCTACCAGATCCAAAGCTTTCGGGCCTTTTACCCAAAATTCGCCCATGTGCGATACGTCAAATACACCAACGCCTTCGCGCACGGTCATGTGTTCATCTTTTATGCCACTATATTCAATGGGCATTTCATATCCGGCGAACTCCACCATTTTGGCGCCCAGTTTTTTGTGTATCGAATTAAATGCAGTTGTTTTCATCTTAATTTTTCAATTGTGAACCGATTCAGCATGTTTCGCGAACCGTTTATTCTTCGAAGTGTGATATCGTACAGCAAAACTATGTATTCAAAAACAGTGCAAATATGAATTTTATCAGCAACAGCACAAAAAGCTTTCCCGTTTATTTTGCTAAATTGCTCTCCGCAATCATAAAAACAACATGGACAATATATTTCAACACATCAATCCATCTCAGCTAGAAACACTTGCGGGTGGAGACAAAGAGTTTATTAAAGAAATGGCCGAAATTTTTCTGGAACAAATTAATGAGTTCGTGACGAACATGAGTTCATTCCTGCAAGAAAAAAACTGGGAAAGACTGGCACGCGAAGCTCACACTGCAAAATCGTCGGCAATGACATTTGGGATGGATGATACCGGAACGTTACTGAAAAATATTCAACTGGAATGTGAAGCCGGCAACCTGAACGATGTGCCGAAAATGGTTGAAGATGCCATCAATCAGTTACAGGCTGCCACTCCCGAAGTGGAGGAATTACTGTAAAAAAAACGGCTCCCTAATGAGAGCCGTCTTGCTTATATCATGCACTTTTAATTGCTGAAAACCAACGAATCATTTTCATAATCGATTACAATCGGTTTCGATTTATCCACTTTGCCCGAAAGTATCCGTTTCGACAATTCATTCAGCACAAACCGCTGAAGTACACGTTTTACCGGACGGGCTCCAAAATGCGGATCGTAACCAACGGTCGATAACCACTCGTTTGCCTTTTCGCTTAATTCAATTTTCAGCTCGCTAGAGGCCAAACGTTTTACAATTTGCTCAAACTGCAAGCGAACGATTTCCTTAATGGCTTCTTTCGATAGCGGTGTGAATACGATGGTTTCATCAATACGGTTCAGAAACTCCGGCCGTATTGTTTTCCGCAACATCTCTAGCAGCTGGTTACGCGTTTGTTCCAGCACTTGAAACTCATTTGCATCATTCATAGTTTCGTAATTCTCCTGAATAATTTGCGATCCGAGGTTCGATGTCATTATAATAATGGTATTCTTAAAGTTTACTGTCCGGCCTTTGTTATCCGTCAATCGGCCATCATCCAGCACCTGAAGCAACACATTAAAAACATCGGGGTGCGCTTTCTCGATCTCGTCGAAAAGTACCACCGAATAAGGTTTATGGCGCACAGCCTCGGTTAACTGACCACCTTCGTCGTAACCAACATATCCCGGAGGCGAACCTATCAAACGGGTTACCGAGAATTTCTCCTGGTATTCCGACATATCGATACGTGTAATCATATTCTCATCGTTGAACAGGTACTCAGCCAAAGCTTTTGCCAGCTCGGTTTTTCCAACACCCGTTGTCCCCAGGAATATGAAAGAACCGATCGGGCGTTTTTCATCCTGCAAACCGGCACGGCTGCGGCGCACGGCATCCGAAATGGCAACAATTGCTTCGTCCTGACCAATTACGCGGTTATGCAGCTCGTCTTCCATGTGCAGTAACTTCTCGCGTTCGCTCTGCAACATTTTCGACACCGGAATACCGGTCCAGCGGGCCACAACTTCGGCAATATCTTCGGTGTCAACCTCTTCTTTTATCAGGTTCTCGCCTTTTTTCATTTCCTCCAGCTCGGCCTGCAGCTTTTCAATTTCGGCCTCCACCTCTTTTACTTTTCCGTAGCGCAACTCGGCCACCCGACCATAATCTCCCTCTCGCTCGGCTTGTTCAGCTTCAAACTTGTAGGTTTCAATCTCTTCTTTCTTCTTCTGAATGGCTTCAATTGCCGATTTCTCTGATTGCCACTTGGCACGAAGTTGCGATTGTTCTTCCTTCAGATTTGAGATTTCTTCGTTAAGCGAATTCAGTTTTTTGGTATCATTTTCACGTTTTATGGCCTCGCGTTCGATCTCCAGCTGTTTTACCCGGCGTTGAATTTCGTCCAGTTCTTCCGGCACCGAATCAATTTCCAGGCGCAGTTTTGCAGCCGCTTCATCCATTAAA
Organism: Draconibacterium orientale; assembly: GCF_900111425.1. NCBI lineage: Bacteria > Pseudomonadati > Bacteroidota > Bacteroidia > Marinilabiliales > Prolixibacteraceae > Draconibacterium > Draconibacterium orientale. The sequence goes on from NZ_FOHT01000004.1 coordinate 187,156, forward strand.
TCGATGGCTTTATCGGGTAAAAAGCGATCGGAAATATAGCGCTGCGACAATTCAACCGACGCAATAATTGCATCGTCTTTAATCTGCACTTTATGATGATTCTCGTATTTCTCTTTAATACCACGCAAAATTGAAATGGCGCTTAATGTATCCGGCTCATTAACATGCACAATCTGGAAACGACGCTCCAACGCTTTATCTTTCTCGAAATATTTTTGGTACTCGGCCAGGGTTGTTGCTCCAACAGCGCGCAATTCGCCACGCGCCAGTGCCGGTTTTAGAATATTGGCCGCATCCATTGCTCCTTCTCCTTTTCCGGCGCCTACCAGCGTGTGAATCTCGTCGATAAACAAAATCACCTCATCATTCGATTGCACCACTTCGTTAACCACCGCTTTTAAACGCTCCTCGAACTCACCTTTGTATTTTGCGCCGGCAACCAAGGCTCCCATATCCAGCGAGAATACCTGTTTCGATTTCAGGTTTTCGGGCACGTCGCCACGCACAATACGGTGCGCCAATCCTTCGGCAATTGCAGTTTTTCCGGTTCCCGGCTCACCAAGCAAAATCGGGTTGTTTTTTGTACGGCGCGAGAGAATCTGCAAAATCCGGCGAATCTCATCGTCGCGACCAATAACCGGATCGAGTTTACCCGAGCGGGCACGTTCGTTCAGGTTAATGGCAAAACGATTTAATGAATTGAATTTATCTTCTGCAGTCTGGCTGTCAACTTTCGATCCTTTTCGTAATTCTTCAACGGCCAGCTTCAGCTCTTTTTTTGCAATACCATTGTCTTTCATCAACCGGCTGGTATTATCTTTTACTTCGAGCAATGCCATTAAAATGTGCTCAACCGAAACATATTGGTCGCCCATTTCCTGTGCCAACCCAAGTGCTTTTTGCAAGGCCTGATTGGCACCGGAAGAAAGGTACTGCTCCGCTCCTGACACTTTTGGATACGATAGAATTATCTGATCGAGCGCCTGTGTGAAAATAGTAAGGTTAACATCCAGTTTTTTAAGTAAAAATCCAGTTACATTCTCGGCCGAATGAAGTACTCCGCGAAGAATATGACCAGTTTCAATTGCCTGTTGGTTATTTCCCTGGGCAATTTGAAAAGCCTGCTGAATGGCTTCCTGCGATTTTATGGTAAAATTATTAAAATTCATGGCTTTATGTATTAAAATTCGTGGATAACAAAAGCAACTTTCGAGCCATAACAAACTGGCAGACAGAATGTCACAACAACACAAAAATATACAGAAACATTTTCAGGAAAGTGGAAACTTGTATGAAAAAGTGGCAGATTTGAGTATAAAAAAACAGAGACAATCAACATTATCTCTGTTTCCTAACCTAACCAAATCTATTTCTATGAAAAAAACACTTAAACTATTCAAATCTATGCTACAAAAATACGGCGTATTTTAGTTAACGCGTTTAAAAGGAAGTTAAAGAATGTTATAAGTACGAAATCAGCATTTTTTTAGATAAGAAAACGGAAAGTATATCTTCTTCAAAAAGTAGGGCATAAAAAAACAGAGACGTTTATATCATCTCTGTTTCCTAACCTAACCAAATCTATTCTCTATGAAAAAACACTTAAACTATTCAAATTCTATGCTACAAAAATACGGCGCATTTTAGTTAACGCGTATCAACGGAAGTTAAAGAATGTTAACAGTTTAGTTTTAAGACATAAACTTGCCGCCAGCGGTGTAAACAAAACAGATTATTATACGTTCGGAGAAACATATAACGAAACAGAACGAAAAAACATTAGCATTAAAAACAGTAGTTATTCGAACAATATGCTATTAAAGCAAATCAGACATATACAAATAGCACAATGCTTAAATACATTACGATACATGCCTATAAAACAGGACTTAAAGCAGTTCAAAAACTTTCTAAAGTGGAAAAATAAAGTTACTTTAGCGTCCTTTCAATAATGAATCTAATTCTATTTTATTATAACTAAAATTTCAATTTTATGACAAAACATGTATATACTTTCGGAGCCGGACAGGCAGAAGGTAAAGCAGACATGAAAAACCTTCTAGGAGGCAAAGGTGCCAACCTTGCGGAGATGAACCTTATTGGCGTACCTGTTCCTCCCGGATTTACGATTACAACAGAAGTTTGTACCATGTACAATGAAAAAGGTCAGCAAGCAACGTTCGACCTGATAAAGCCAGAAGTTGAGGCCGCAGTGGCACTGGTTGAGAAATTAACAGGAACAGAATTTGGCAGCAAGGAAAATCCATGTTTGATGTCGGTAAGATCGGGTGCACGTGCGTCGATGCCCGGAATGATGGATACCGTTTTGAACCTGGGAATGAACGACGATGCCGTTGAAGGTATTGCCAAAAAATCGGGTAATCCACGATTTGCATGGGACTCCTACCGTCGTTTTGTACAAATGTACGGCGATGTGGTAATGGATATGAAACCTGCGAGCAAGGAAGAGCACGATCCTTTTGAAGAGATTATCGATCAGCTGAAAGAAGAAAAAGACATTGCATTAGATACACAATTCACTACTGAAGACTTGCAGGAGTTGGTTAACCGCTTTAAAGCTGCTGTTAAAAAAGTTACCGGCAAAGATTTTCCAACCGATCCGTGGGAACAACTTTGGGGCGCTGTTGCAGCCGTATTTGGTAGCTGGAACAATCCAAGGGCTATTTATTACCGCCGAATGGAGCAAATTCCTGACGAGTGGGGAACTGCCGTAAACGTTCAGGCAATGGTATTTGGGAACATGGGCGAAAGCTCGGCAACGGGAGTTGCATTTACCCGCGACGCTGCAACCGGAGAAGACGTATTTAACGGCGAGTACCTTATAAATGCACAGGGCGAGGATGTGGTTGCCGGAATTCGCACACCTCAGGAAATCACCAAAGCAGGTTCGTTGAAATGGGCTGCTCTTCAGGGTATTTCAGAGGAAGAACGTGCTTCAAAATTCCCATCGCTGGAAGAAACAATGCCAGATCTATATACTCAGCTGAACGAAACGCAGCAAAAACTTGAGGACCATTACAGCGATATGCAGGATCTTGAGTTTACCATTCAGGAAGGCAAACTGTGGTTGCTGCAAACCCGTAACGGAAAACGTACCGGTGCGGCCATGGTAAATATTGCTGTTGATATGCTCGAAGAAGGTCGTATCGACGAAAAAACAGCATTGCAAAGAATTGACGCTGCGAAACTGGATGAATTGCTTCACCCTGTTTTTGATACAGCTGCAATGAAAGCTGCCAAAGTATTGACTAAAGGTTTGCCGGCATCGCCAGGTGCAGCAACCGGTCAAGTTGTATTCTTTGCTGATGAAGCCAACAAATATCCGGAAGCTGTTTTGGTACGTGTTGAAACATCGCCTGAAGATTTGGAAGGAATGAACATTGCCAAAGGTATTTTAACTGCTCGTGGAGGTATGACATCGCACGCTGCAGTTGTTGCCCGCGGTATGGGAAAATGTTGTGTATCGGGTGCCGGTGCTGTAAAAATCAATTACAAAACCCGCATTATGACCATCGACGGCAAAGAATTTAAAGAAGGCGACTGGATTTCGTTAAACGGATCGACCGGAGAAGTTTACGACGGTAAAGTGGCGACTATGGATCCTGAATTGAGCGGAAACTTCGCAAAAATTATGGATCTGGCCGACAAGTTCACACGTATGACCGTTCGTACCAATGCCGACTCTCCTGCCGATGCGCAAGTTGCACGCGACTTTGGAGCACAGGGAATTGGTCTTTGCCGTACCGAGCACATGTTCTTCGAAGGCGAAAGAATTAAAGCGATGCGCGAAATGATTTTGGCTAAAACCGAAGTTGACCGTCGCAAGGCATTAGATAAATTATTGCCTTACCAGCGTGAAGATTTCGAGGGAATTCTGGAAGCGATGGCCGGTTACGGAGTAACAATTCGTTTGCTTGATCCGCCATTACACGAATTCGTTCCGCACGAAGAAGCCAACCAAAAAGAGATGGCCGACGAAATGGGCATTTCTGTTGAAAAGGTAAAAGCACTGGTAGAAGATCTGCACGAATTCAACCCAATGTTGGGTCACCGTGGATGTCGTTTAGGAAATACTTATCCTGAAATTACAGAAATGCAGGCACGCGCCATTATTGAAGCTGCCGTTAACCTGAAGCAAAAAGGTGTTGATGCACGTCCTGAAATTATGGTTCCGCTTATTGGTACTGTAAAAGAATTAAAACTTCAGGCCGATATTATTCACGCTACTGCCAAAAAAGTTTTTGAAGAAAAAGGTGCTGAATGTAGCTACATGGTTGGAACAATGATCGAGATTCCGCGTGCTGCTGTTACTGCCGACAAAGTGGCTGAAGTGGCTGAATTCTTCTCGTTCGGCACAAACGACCTTACGCAAATGACATTTGGTTACTCGCGCGACGACGCCGGTAAATTCTTACCAATTTATATTGAAAAAGGTATTCTGAAAAACGATCCGTTCCAGGTACTCGACCAGGAAGGTGTTGGACAAGTTGTTAAAATGGGTGTTGACAGAGGCCGCAGCACAAAACCGAATTTAAAAGTTGGTATTTGTGGCGAGCACGGTGGCGAACCTTCATCAGTAATGTTCTGCGACAGTGTTGGCATGGACTACGTAAGTTGTTCTCCGTACCGTGTACCGATTGCACGTGTAGCTGCCGCGCAAGCAAATATAAAGTAGAATTTACTACTGTTAAATAATTAAGAGCTACTCTTCGGAGTGGCTCTTTTTTTTTGCCCTGTAATTAAAAACCAGGTAAAACTACCTGATAAAACCAAGTAGAATTACCTGGTTAAAATCGAGTAATTCTACGCTATTTTTTTTGCTTGTTCTTTCCGAACTTTGCCATAACAACTAAAGGATCCATCAATGGAAATAAAGCGTAAAATAAATTCACATTCGTTAGACACATTCACATCACAAACGCTGAACTATATTTCCTCTCCTCTGCTTAGTTATTTTTTATCCTCTAACTTTCAACACATTTTACTTCAATATACACTGTCCCATTTCCCTTAGTCACTGTGATAAAAAATAAGATGATGGAATCCGGGAAGGAGCACAAATTTTGTGCTCCTTTTATATTTTATAGAGGTTGTTTTTAATGAAGTTGTTTAAAGTTTACGTAGTAAAATCACGGTAAATGCAAGTAAATTCAGTGCTTTCCAATGTGTCGCATTTGTTTCAAATCGTACTAAT